>NZ_POUD01000015.1 GCF_003236395.1 Nonomuraea aridisoli
GCTCAGCTACCGCCAGCCCGCCCAGCGGCGTCGCCCCCCACATGAGGAAGCGCATGCTGGCGTTGACCCGGCCCAGCATGCGCTCGGGGGTGATGCGCTGGCGGTAGCTGAGCTGGGCCACGTTGAAGACCGTCGCGGCGACGCCCGCCAGGGCCGAGGCGACCGGGAAGATGAGCAGCCGCCAGCCCGGCCCGGTGGCGATCGCGGGCAGGTGCAGGGCCGTGGTGAGCAGGGCGGAGCCGTACAGGGTGGGGCCCACGCCGTAGCGGCGGGTCAGGCGGTCGGCCAGCGCCGCGCCGCCCAGCGCGCCGACCGCGGACGCCGACAGCAGCAGGCCGTACAGGGCGGCGTCCACGCGCAGCTCCACGGCCAGGTACAGCGGGTAGCCGACGGCGCAGACGCCGAACGCCAACCGGGTGAGCGCGCCGCCGGCCGCGACCCTGCGCAGCACCGGCTCCCGTGCGACGAACGTCAGGCCCTCGGCCACCTGGGCGCGCAGCGTGCCCTGCCGCACCTCGCGGGCCGGCTCCGCCGCCCGTACGCGGGACAGCAGCGCCGCCGAGACGAGGTACGCGACGGCGTCGGCGAGCAGCGCGAACGGCGCCGTGACCGCGGCCACCACCCGCGTCGAGGACGAAGACGGCGGTCAGCGGCAGGGCGACGAGAACGATCTGGGTGCCGAGCTGGGTGACCCCGTTCGCCCACGCGAACCGCTGCAAGTCGCCCATGACGGCGATCATGTACCGCTCGCCGCGGGCCGGGCAAACTCTTATCCTGGCCGCATGCAGGCGACCGTACGCACCTTCGACGAGGCAACGCGCTCGGGCACGGTGTTCCTCGACGACGGCACCGTGCTGGAGTTCGGCACGGCCGCCTTCGAGGCGGGCCCGCTGCGGCTGCTGCGCAGCGGCCAGCGGGTCAACCTCGCCATGTCGGGCGGCGAGATCACCTACGTCACCCTGTCGACCTTCCCGGTCCCCGGCCGGTGAACGCGAAACGCCCGGGCCACCGTGGCCCGGGCGTTTCGCAGCGACAACCGGTTTACTTCTTCTTGCCGATTTTCTTGCCGCCCTCGTTCACCAGCTCCTTGAAATCGGAGCCGGGGCGGAACTTGGGCGCCCAGCTCTCAGCGACGTTGATTTCCGCACCGGTGGACGGGTTGCGCGCCGTGCGGGCGGGCTTGTTCACCATCTCGAACGCGCCGAAGCCCGTGATCGAGACCTTGTCGCCGGAGGCCACGGCCTTTTGGATGGCGTCGATGACCGCGTTCACGGCCTCGGTGGCCGTCTTCCTGTCGCCCACGCGATCCGCGATGGCCTCGACGAGTTCTCGCTTGTTCATGAAAGTCCTGCTCCCCCAGTTACGGCTCGGGGTTCCGGCTCACGAGTACGACGTAGAAACCCCTTACGGGCTCGAAAGTAGGCGGGATCGCGGGGGAACTCAATCACCCTGCGTGTTTTCTGCGTCTCGTGGCGTGTCGAAATCGGCGTCGAGGGAGGTGAGAAACGCTTCCAGACGTGCCGCGGCTCTTTCCGGGTCACGCTTGGCAAGGTCGCAAATGGCGAGATAACGGCGCGCGACGCGCTCTTTGTCGGCGGCGGGGAGCATGCGGACGCGGCGGTGCGCCTCGCGCAACCGCCGCGCCAGTTCGTCGTCTTCTAGACGGTCGTCGGCAGCCATGGCTGCCGACCATTCTCGTATGCGGTGATGTCGTCGGCGTGACGCAGGGTCAGCCCGATGTCGTCGAGGCCCTCCATGAGCCGCCAGCGGGTGTAGTCGTCGATCTCGAACGGCACCACCTCATCGGCCCAGCGCACCTGGCGTACGGCCAGGTCGACGGTGACCTCCAGCTTCGGGTCGGCCTCGACGGCCGCCTGCAGCCCCTCGACCTTCTCGGCCGGCAGCACGACGGGCAGCAGGCCCATCTTGGTGGAGTTGTTGCGGAAGATGTCGCCGAAGCGGGCGGCGATCACGACGCGGAACCCGTACTGCTGCAGCGCCCACACGGCGTGCTCGCGGGAGGAGCCGGTGCCGAAGTCGGGGCCGGAGACGAGGATCGTGCCGCCCTCGTAGGCGGGGTCGTTCAGCACGAACGTGGGGTCTTCGCGCCAGGCGGCGAACAGGCCCTTCTCGAAGCCGGTGCGGCTGACCTGCTTGAGCCAGACGGCCGGGATGATCTGGTCGGTGTCGACGTTGCTGCGGCGCAGCGGCACCGCCGTACCGGTGTGGGTGGTGAAGGCTTCCATCGTTGTCGTTCCTTACAGGTCGGCGGGGGCGGTCAGGCGGCCGGTGACGGCGGTCGCGGCGGCGACCTGCGGCGACACCAGGTGGGTGCGGCCACCCTTGCCCTGGCGGCCCTCGAAGTTGCGGTTGGAGGTGGACGCGCTGCGCTCGCCCGGCTTGAGCGTGTCGGGGTTCATGCCCAGGCACATCGAGCAGCCGGCCTCGCGCCACTCGGCGCCGGCCGCCTTGAACACCTCATGCAGGCCCTCCTGCTCGGCCTGCCGCTTGACCATCATCGAGCCCGGCACGATCAGCGTGCGCGTCCTCACCTGGCGGCCGCGCAGGATCTCGGCGGCCGAGCGCAGGTCCTCGATGCGGCCGTTGGTGCACGAGCCGACGAAGACCGTGTCGACCTCGATCTCGCGCAGCGGCGTGCCGGCGGTCAGGCCCATGTACTCGAGGGCCCGCTCGGCGGCGGCGCGCGCCACCGGGTCGTCGAAGGACTCGGGGCTCGGGACGGTCTCGCCCAGCGGCAGGCCCTGGCCCGGGTTGGTGCCCCACGTGACGTACGGGGTCAGCGTCGAGGCGTCGATCTCGACGACCTTGTCGAACACGGCGTCGTCGTCGGTGCGCAGCGACTTCCAGTACTCGACGGCCTGGTCCCACGCCTCGCCCTCCGGCGCGTGCGGACGGCCCTTCAGGTAGGCGAACGTGGTCTCGTCCGGCGCGATCATGCCGGCCCGGGCGCCCGCCTCGATCGACATGTTGCAGATCGTCATGCGGCCCTCCATGGAGAGCTTGCGCACGGCCTCGCCGCGGTACTCGACGATGTAGCCCTGGCCGCCGCCGGTGCCGATCTTGGCGATGATGGCCAGGATCAGGTCTTTCGCGGTGACGCCGACGGGCAGCTCGCCCGAGACCTCGATGGCCATCGTCTTCGGCCGGTAGGCCGGCAGCGTCTGCGTGGCCAGCACGTGCTCGACCTCGGAGGTGCCGATGCCGAACGCGATGCCGCCGAACGCGCCGTGCGTCGAGGTGTGAGAGTCGCCACACACGATCGTCATGCCGGGCTGCGTGAGACCGAACTGCGGCCCGATGATGTGCACCACGCCCTGGCCGGCGTCGCCCATCGGATGCAGCCGGATGCCGAACTCGGCGGCGTTCTTGCGCAGCGTCTCGACCTGCGTCTTGGACACCGGGTCGGCGATCGGGCCCAGCACCGTCGGGACGTTGTGGTCCTCGGTGGCGATGGTGAGATCGGGCCGTCGCACCTTGCGCCCGGCGAGACGGAGCCCGTCGAACGCCTGCGGGCTGGTCACCTCGTGAATGAGGTGCAGGTCGATATAGAGCAGGTCCGGTTCGCCCTCGGCGCGCCGGACGACGTGTTGCTCCCAGACCTTCTCGGCCAGTGTGCGGCCCATGATCTCCTCCTGCTGGTGTGCGATGCTGCCCATCGCCGCTCGGTCGCTCGGACCCGGTCTCTCCTGTCAGCGGCTCCGTTCTCTGCGCTCCTCGTCAGAGACCGGCGCTCCCCTCGCGGGAGAAACCTACGACTTGCTTTCTCATATGTCGAGACTGCAGTATCGGTTTATGGACAACTCTAGCGGAGTCGGAGTACTCGACAAGGCCGTTCTTGTACTCAACGCCCTCGAAGCGGGGCCCGCTTCACTGGCGCAGCTCGTTCAGGCCACCGGCCTGGCCCGACCCACGGCCCACCGGTTGGCCGTCGCACTCGAGCACCACCGCATTGTGAGTCGTGACACACAGGGCAGGTTCGTCCTCGGACCCCGGCTTTCGGAGTTGTCCACCGCGGCGGGCGAGGACCGGCTGCTGGCGGTGGCCGCGCCCGTACTGATGCAGTTGCGGGATCTGACGGGCGAAAGCGCGCAGCTGTATCGCCGCCAGGGTGACGAACGTGTGTGCGTGGCGGCCGCCGAGCGGGCCAGCGGCCTGCGCGACACCGTCCCCGTGGGGTCGGCGCTGCCCATGACGGCCGGCTCGGCGGCGCAGATCCTGCTGGCGTGGGAGGAGCCCGACCGGCTGCACAGGGGGCTGCGCGGCGCCAAGTTCACCGCCGCCACGCTCGCCTCCGTACGCCGCAGGGGCTGGGCCCACAGCGTCGGCGAGCGCGAGCAGGGCGTGGCCAGCGTGTCCGCGCCGATAAGGGGCAGCGGCGGCAAGGTGATCGCGGCCGTGTCGGTCTCCGGCCCCATCGAACGCCTCACCAGGGCCCCCGGCCGCCTCCACGCCGTTCCGGTCATGGCCGCCGCCGAACGCATCACCGAGGCGATGCGCCGCACGTCATGATCGGCAAAAGCAGGTATTTGGGGAGCCGAGTGCCTCAGGAGCGCACTAGCCTGAGTGCGTGACAGATCGCATCGAGGTAGCCGCCACTGAGCTGCGACCCCTGCTCGAAGAGTTCATCATGTGGGCGCGTGCGAACGCCCCCGGAAGCGACCCCGAGCTCGTGGGGCCCGCCGCACTGTGGCACCGTCTCGCCTTCTCGCAGGACCTCGGCACGTGGAAGCGCGCCGACCTGCGCAACCTGCTGCTCGAGCGCATGCCCAAGGTCGTGGAGGATCCCGACGCCGCCGCCGACGGGATGCTCCCGGCCGTGGACGCGTACCTGACGTTCCTCGACCAGACCGGCAGGCTCGCGAAGGGCTCGGACTCCCTCGCCGATCTGCAGGCCGAGCTGGACGACGTCGAGGACGAGTTCGTCGACCTCATGGAGGAGTTGCTCGAGGACTCCGAGGACGGCGACGAGGACGACGAGGAGGCCGGTGACCTGGGCGACTTCGAGCCGTTCGCCGACCAGCTGGCCGCGCTCGACACGATCAGGCTGCGTCCCGACGCCGAGCTGGCCGAGGCCGCCCGCCGGGCGCCGCTGATCGCCATGGCGCGCGACCTTGCCGTCTGGGTCGGCTCCGGCCGGCACGTGGGCGAGGAGACGCTCCTCACCGACGCCGAGGTCGAGGAGGCGCTGCTGGCCACCGGGCTGCCCAGGCCCGAGACCGACGGCCCGATCTCCGAGGTCGTGCCCCAGCTGTGGAACATCTGGAACCTCGCCGTCGACCTCGAGTTCATCGAGCCGGGCGAGGGCAGCACGGTCGGGGTGCAGGACGACACGGCGGAGTGGCCGTTCGACGACGACGAGGACGTCCTCGACGCGTGGATGCTCGGTCTGCACTCCGTCGACTACGGCGACCCCGAGCTCGACGACGAAGACCTCACCATGGCGCTGACCGGGCTGACCCGGGGCGTGCTCGTCAGGCTGCTCCTCGGGGGCGGCTCGCGCGGGCGCGACGAGCTGGCGCGGGAGTTGTCGGAGGCCGCGGCCGAGCTCGACGAGCTGGGCTCCGACGCGTGGGAGGCGGCGGGCGACCCGCTCGCGCCCGCGATCGACTGGCTGGTCGGCTACGGCATGGTCGAGGTCGACGGCGACACCGTCCGCCTGACGCCGCTCGGCACCGAAGGCGTCGTCCACCTGATCGACGACGCCGACATCGAGGTCGACGCCCGCCCCGCGATCGAGTCCATGAGCGCCCACGAGCTGCTCGCGCTCAGCGCCGAGCTGCCGGAGGAGGAGGCCGACGCCGAGTTCGCGGCGTGGATGCGGCTGCGCGAGCCCGGCCGGGCGGCCGAGGAGCTGCTGGAGGCCGCGGCCGAGGACGACAGCGACGCGCTGATCAGGGTGCAGGCGGCCAGCGTCGTCGGCACCCTCGGCGAGGCCGCCGTCCCGGCCTGGCAGAAGGCGCTCGAGGAGCCGTCGCTGCGGCCGTACGCGGCCACCCACCTGAGCCAGCTCGGCGTCGAGGGGGCGCCCGAGCCGACCCAGGACGACACCCACTGGCTGATTCTCGACATGTGGACGATCTCGGCCGGCCTGGGCCGCTCCGAGTTCGTCGGCAGCCTGCGTGACATCGGCGACGAGATGATCACCGGGCTGCTCGAGGTGATCTGGAAGATCCCGCACGCCCACGTGGAGGAGCTGCTCGACCTGATCTCCCAGGTCCACCCGGACAAACAGATCGCCAAGACCGCCCGCCGCGCCCTCTTCAAGGCCCGCTCGCTGTAACACGCCCGACTCACCGCACAAGAGGTCCCCGCCGCTCCGGGGACCTCTTGTGCGGTCTTCACGCTCATGGCGGCCGGCCCCACCCGCCGGTCACGTGCCGCCGATCACGCCGGGGCCGAGCAGTGCTTTGAGGTCGCCGTAGAAGGCGGGCCCCGGAGTGACCTGGTAGGGCACGAGGTTCAGCAGCACGCTCCGGGCACCCTGGCGACGCAGGCACACGTGGACGGGCGCCCGACCGGGATAGGTGATCAGGATCTGCTTCAGCTCCCGCACGACGCGCAGGTTCAGCTGTGCCTCCTGGACCGAGATCACCACGGGTGGATGGGTGTCCGCCCGGGAGACGTCCAGGATCGCGATGTCCTCGCCGTAGACGCTCATCGTCTCGTCGCGGACGTTGATCCGGCCGCGGACAGAGATGACGCGGTCCTCGGCCAGCGTCTCGCCGTACAAGGTGTAGGTCTTGGGGAAGACGAGGCACTCCACGGAGGCGTCGTGGTCTTCCAGGGTGACGATGGCCCATGGGCTGCCCTGTCTGGTGACCTTGCGTTGCAAGCCGGAGACGATGCCGCTGATCCGCGTCACGCCGTCCTGACGTCCCGAGGCGAGCAGATCGGCGATGGTGGTGTCGCGGTTGGCGGACAGAACGCTCTCCGCGCCGTCGAGCGGGTGGCTGGAGACGTAGAGGCCGAGCATCTCGCGTTCGAAGGCGAGCAGGGTGGCCTTGTCCCACTCGCCTTCGGGGATCGCGACCGAGAAGGTGCTGCTCTGGCCGGGCTCGCCGAACAACGAGTCCTGGCCGTGCGCCTCGTTCCTCTTGACGTCAACGACCGCGTCCACCGCGGTTTCGTGCACGGTGACCAGGGCTTTTCTGGGGTGGCCCAGGCTGTCGAAGGCGCCGGCCTTGGCCAGCGACTCGACGACGCGCTTGTTGCAGACGACCGCCGGAACCTTGGCGAGGAAGTCGTTGAAGTCGGTGTACGCGCCGCGGGACTCGCGGGTGGCGACGATCGCCTCGACGACACCCGCTCCGATGTTGCGCACCGCGCCCAGGCCGAAGCGGATCTCGGACCCGACGGCGGTGAAGTTCAGCCGGCTGGCGTTGACGTCGGGAGGCAGCACCTTGATGCCCAGGCGTCGGCAGTCTGACAGGTAGACGGCCATCTTGTCCTTGTCGTCGCCGACGGAGGTGAGCAGCGCGGCCAGGTACTCGCACGGGTGGTTGGCCTTGAGGTAGGCGGTCCAGTAGGAGACCAGACCGTAGCCGGCGGTGTGGGACTTGTTGAAGCCGTAGCCGCTGAAGGGGACGAGGACGTCCCAGACTGCCTTGACGGCCTCTTCGGAGAAGCCGCGCCCGCGCATGCCCGCCGAGAAGCGGTCCCATTCGGCGTCCAGGACCTCCTTCTTCTTCTTGCCCATGGCCCGGCGCAGCATGTCGGCGGCGCCGAGGGAGTAGCCGGCGAGCTGCTGGGCGATGGCCATCACCTGCTCCTGGAAGACCACCAGGTGATAGGTATCGCCGAGGATGGGTTCCAGCGCCTCCTCCAGCTCAGGGTGGATCGGCTCGACCGGCTGCCTGCCGGTCTTGCGCAGGGCGTAGTTGGTGTGGGCGTTCATCTCCATCGGGCCGGGCCGGTACAGCGCGTTCACCGCGGCGATGTCGGTGAACGTGGTGGGCCGCATCAGCTTCAGCAGCACCCGCATGCCGCCGCTGTCCAGTTGGAAGACGCCGAGCGTGTCGCCGCGCGCCAGCAGTTCGTACGTCGCGGCATCGTCGAGCGGGATCTCCAGGACGTCGATGTCGATGCCCTTGTTGGCGCGGACGTTGGCGATGGCGTCGCCGATGACGGTGAGGTTGCGCAGGCCGAGAAAGTCCATCTTCAGCAGGCCCATGTCCTCGGCCTGGGTGAAGGGGAAGCCGGTGATGACAGGTCCGTCCGCCTTGGGCTTGACGAGGGGGATCACGTCGATGAGCGGCTCGCGGGAGAGGATCACGCCGGCGGCGTGGATGCCGGTTCCCCGGGTGAGGCCCTCGATGCCGGCGGCGGTGTCGATCACCCTTCTGACGTCGGGGTCCTGCTCGTACATCTGGCGCAGCTCGGCCGCCTCGCCGTAGCGGGGGTGGCCGGTGTCGTGGATGGCGGCCAGCGGGATCTCCTTGCCTCCGTCCGCGGCGGGGAAGGCCTTGGTGATGCGGTCGCCCAGGGCGTACGGCAGGCCCAGCACCCGGCAGGAGTCCTTGATGGCGGCCTTGGCCTTGATGGTGCCGAACGTGACGATCTGGCAGACCCGGTCGTCGCCGTACTTGCGGGTGACGTAGTTGATCATCTCGTCCCGTCGGCGGTCGTCGAAGTCGAGGTCCACGTCCGGCATGGAGATGCGCTCGGGGTTGAGGAAGCGTTCGAAGATCAATTTGTGTTCGATCGGGTCCAGCTGGGTGATGCCCGTGCAGTAGGCGACCATCGACCCGGTGGCCGAGCCGCGGCCGGGGCCCAGGCCGATGCCGTTCTCGCGGGCGTACCGGCAGATGTCGGCGACCACCAGGAAGTAGCCGGGGAAGCCCATCATGTCGATGACCGACAACTCGTAGTCGATGCGGTCCAGCACCTCCTGCGACGGTCGGCCGCCGTAGCGGCGGCGCGCTCCCTCCAGGGTCTCCTTGCGCAACCAGCTCGACTCGCTCTCCCCCTCCGGTACGGGGAACCGCGGCGTCAGGTCCCGATGCGCGAACACCTCCCCGTAGTCGCCGACCCGCTCGGCGACCAGCAGCGTGTTGTCGCAGGCGCCCGGCACCTCGGCATCCCACAACGCGCGCATCTCCGCGGCGGACTTGACGTAGTAGCCGTTGCCGCCGAACCGGAAGCGGTCGGCGTCGGCAAGCCGTTTGCCGGTGCCGACGCACAGCAGCGCGTCGTGGGCCTGGGCCTGGCTCTCCGTGACGTAGTGGGAGTCGTTGGTGGCCAGCGGCGGCAGGTCGAGCTCCTTGCCGAGTCTGAGCAGGTCGTCGCGGACCCGGCGCTCGATGGCGAGGCCGTGGTCCATCAGCTCCAGGAAGTAGTTGTCCTTGCCGAAGATGTCGCGGTACCGGGCGGCAGCCTCGACGGCCCGGTCGTACTGGCCGAGCCGGAGCCGGGTCTGAACCTCGCCGGACGGGCAGCCGGTCGTGGCGATGATGCCCTGGCCATGCTCGACGAGCAATTCATCATCCATGCGCGGATATTTCTGGACGTGCCCTTCGAGCCAGGCCCGGGACTGCAGCCGGAAGAGATTGCGCACGCCCTGATGGTCGGCCGCCCACATCGTCATGTGCGTGTACAGACCGCGCCCGGAGACGTCCCCGCCCTCGCCCGTGTCGTCGTCGGAGCGGCGCAACGAGAGGTCGTCGCTGTAGTACACCGGCTTGCGGTGGTGTCTGGAGGCGGGGGCGACGTACGCCTCGATGCCGATGATCGGCTTGATCCCCGTCTTGCGCGCTGTCTGGTAGAACTCGTACGCCCCGTGCACGTTGCCGTGGTCGCTCATCGCCACGGCCGACATGCCCAGTCGTGCCACCTCCTCCATCAGCAGGCCG
This sequence comes from Nonomuraea aridisoli, assembly GCF_003236395.1. GTDB lineage: Bacteria > Actinomycetota > Actinomycetes > Streptosporangiales > Streptosporangiaceae > Nonomuraea > Nonomuraea aridisoli. The sequence goes on from NZ_POUD01000015.1 coordinate 9,870, forward strand.
ACCTTGGCGGCGCCGTCGAGCATGCTGTATTCGGTGTGCACGTGGAGGTGCACGAAGGATCCCACCACTAAACACGCCCTTTGGTTGTAGGGTCGGCCACGAACCCGAGCATTCGACCCGAGAGCAGGCGTGGTTGTCCAACAATCGACACACCGAAACATCACAACCAGAAGTTGTCTTTCAGCCTCCGCTGGACCTGGATCTCGGCGCGGTTCGGGCCTTCGTGGCCATCACCGAGGACCGGTACTTCAGCGAGGCCGCGGGCCGGCTGGCCATCAGCCAGCAGGCCATCTCCAAGCGCATCGCGAAGCTGGAGTCCGACCTCGGCGTCCGGCTGTTCTTCCGCACCCGTGCCGGGGCCGAGCTCACCGAGGACGGCAGGGCGTTCCTCCACCACGCTCGATCCCTCGTCGGCCTCGCCGACCAGGCGGTCGGCCTGCTGCGCTCCCGGCGCCGCGCACTCCGGGTCGACGTCTTGGACACCCGGCTACGGACCGTCGATCTGCTCCAGGCGTTCCATCACACCGTCGAGGACGTGGACATCGAGATCCTCACCTCGAACGGGCTCAGATCGGCGCACGGCGGCCTCACCCACGGATCCGTCGACGCGTTCTTCTGCCGCGTCAGAGGGACGCTGGACGAGGAACTCCGGCACATCCCCGCGTACCTGGAACCGGTACATCTTCTCGTCAGCCGCGACCATCCCCTCGCCGGTCGGCAGCACGTCGAGATGGAACGCCTGTCCGGATCGACCGTGTGGATGCCCGGCAACGTCCCCGGAAGCGAGTGGGCCGACTTCTACGGCTTCCTCGGCAGCGCGTTCGACATCCGGATCGACACCTCGGGGCCCGACTTCGGCTGGGAGCACTTCGTGGAGCGGATAGCCTCCGGTGAGCACATCGGTTTCGGCGGTGAAGGGCTGCGGTTGCCGTGGCATCCCCGCACCGTGCAGATCCCGCTCGTTGACCCCGCGCCCGTCTATCCGTGTTCGCTGCTGTATCACCGGCAGAACCATCACCCGGTGCTGACCCTGCTCACCCGCTTCGTCGAGAGCGGCTTCCGGCCGTTCGACCCGGCACGCCAATGGTTGCCGGCCCCCGACCGGGCGGCCTTCGCCGTGGACCTTGACGGAACATCCGGCTGACCAGCGTGGCGAGCGCTCGGAGGGTGCCACGCTCTATGACGCGGCACGAGCGGCTGCCCTGAACCACTGCCCACCGCCCGCCTGCGCGGCGCTCAAGCCGCCGAGTGGCAACCGCAAACCCACTCACCGGGATGCGCACGCATGAAAGCCGGATTCCTGGACGAATGGTCCGAGTCGGGGAGGCGGCCGTGCCCTGGAACGTTCTTGCTGGAACGTTCGCGCTGAAAATGCGAAACGCTCCGGGCTTGGCAGCTCCGGAGCGAATGTTGCAGACGTAGTCCCGACCGGATTCGAACCGGCGCTACCGCCTTGAGAGGGCGGCGTCCTGGGCCACTAGACGACGGGACCTTCGCGAGCTTGTGACAAGTGGTAGTCCCGACCGGATTCGAACCGGCGCTACCGCCTTGAGAGGGCGGCGTCCTGGGCCACTAGACGACGGGACCCTGTCCACAAGCTGGATTGTGCCGGGCTTCCCCGGCGACGCAGGTAACTCTACCGCACCCGCAAGACCACTCCAAACCGCTTATCCGCCCGCGAGATCGGCCCTGTAGCGTCTCACCCGCACTCCACCGCGCCGCATTTCCACGCCCAAATCGAAGGCCCGAGCAGTATCGCCACTCCGAACCGACCCGTGGCAGCATCCACGCGACCGCGGGCCGAGATAACCCATTCGGACCGGGCCGTTGAAGCACCGCCATTCGCTCACCCTGCTCACGTTCGTACACGCACAGCGCCCGTCAGATCGGGAGCAGGGACTCACGACGCCCGCCCGAGCAGCGACGCCACCGGCGCCGTTCCCCTGAGCGACCGAAACACCCAGGTCGCGCTACTGACCACACACGGATCCCCGGCGCTCGTACGGTTCGGCAACTCAGGTGGTGGGGCAACCCGGGCCGGCGGTGCGGTCAACAGCAGCGCATGTCCGCCACCGCCTGGCTGAAGTCCCCGGCCGCGAACGCCTTCGCCGGGATCGTGAAGTACATCGTCCCGGCGTCGCCCCAACCCCACCCGAGCTCCGCGTCCTCCGCGAGCTGAAGCAGGTGGATCGCGGGGCCGTCGGCGTCGCGGCGGGTCACCTGGGACGCGTACGAGGTGTCGGGCCAGCCGAAGGCGCGATGGCCGCCGGCGGTGTTCCCGTCGAGGCCGTCCATCTTCTCGAGCATGAGCGCCGCCGCGCCCCAGTACGCGCTCTCGTCGAACTCGACGTCACCATCGTCCACGTCCCAGGAATCGGGGAGCATGACCACTCCGGCCGCGTGAACGGGCGTGGCCGGATGACTTCGCGCCGGTCCGGGCGCGGCCGTCTCCACCGCCCGTACGGGATCAGCGGGTATCACGCGCCATGCCTCAGGCGCGTGGGCGTCGAGCTTGCGGTATTCCTCGTACGGCAGGTCGGGATCGAGAAAGAAGAAGTTGAGCAGCCCCGGCCGGGTGGGCAGATCGTCCCCGAGCCAGGGGGCCAGCACATCGGTGTCGAGCACCGCGTACGGGGACAACGGGACACCGCCGAGCTCGGGCCATGGACTGCCCGGTTCGAGCAGCGCGGGACCACCGAGCCGGCACCGACCGGTGGCCTGAACGTCATCCGTCACACGCTCCAGCCGAAACCCCCGGCGAGCCATGGCCGCGTACTGCCGACCCGTCTTCTCACCAAGCCGTTCGACGCACGCCCGCAACATGCCGGCAGGGTCGTTGAACTCCACAACGCGATCCTCGCAGCCCCCACCGACAAGGAGCACTCCTCGTACGACGATGTACACGCCGGAGCGATCAAGAACCGGCCGCGGCCATAGAACAAAGCCGCGGGGATCGGCCCGGCTACAGCTGAGGTTCGGGCGGGCGTTCAGAGGTGAGCAGGGCGGGGGTAACCCTCGGCTGCTGCTGCAGGTCGGCGGGGAGCGGTCAGGAGGTGAGGAGGCCGCGGCGGTAGGCCTCGGCTACGGCGGAGGCGCGGTCGCGGACGTCGAGTTTGGCGTAGATGTGCAGCAGGTGTGTCTTGACGCTGGCCTCGCTGATGAACAGGTCGGCCGCCGCCTCCTTGTTGGTCGCTCCCCCGGCCACCAGCCGCAGCACCTGCAGCTCGCGCGGGCTCAGCCGCCCGCGGGCGGGTCTGCGCAGGTCACCGGCCAGACGCCCGGCCACGGCGGGAGCGAGCACGGTCTCGCCCCGGTGCGTGGCGCGTACGGCACGGATCAGCTCCTCCGGCGGGGCGTCCTTCAGCAGGTAGCCGCTGGCTCCGGCCTCCAGCGCGGGCAGCACGTCGGTGTCGAACGTGGTGAGCACCAGCACGCGCGGCCCCGTGCCGCTGAGCAGGCGGATGGCGGCGACGCCGTCCATGCCCGGCATGCGCAGGTCCATGAGGACGATGTCGGGCCGCAGGTCGGCGGCGAGGCGTACGGCCTGCTCTCCGTCGGCCGCCTCACCGACGATCTCGAGGTCGGGCTCACCGCTCAACGCGGCGCGCAGACCGTCGCGCACGATCGGATGATCGTCGGCTATCAGCAGCCTCAACGCCATCGGCCCTCCCCACGAACGTCCCTCACCGTCTCGTCGTGCCCCGGCGAGCGGAATCGCGGAAACGGCGACGGTCCCGCTTCCGGCCGAGCTCCGCGTTCCCATCGGCCTACCCCTCGGGGCTGAGCCGGGGGAACGAACAGACCGCATCAACATCGCCCATCGGGCCCGGGTCGCGCAAACCACGGCAGATCACCGGCCACCTCACCCGTCTCGAAACGACGGCCGCGACAACCGGCCGGTTCCCCCAAGACGACCAACCCGCCGAGCGTCAGCTCGACGTGCCCACCGGCCGGGATGGGTAGGACGGCGGCGGCAATCGCGATGTCAAGGGGTTTCGGTGGTGGGGATGGTCGGGACGGTGACGGCTATGGCGGTGCCTTCGCCGCGCGACGATTCGATCTCCAAGGTGCCGCCCACCGAGCGGATGCGCTGGCGCATGCTGTCGAGCCCGAAGCCGTCAGAGCGCGTCTGCGGGTCGAAACCGGTCCCGTCGTCGCGGATGTCGAGCAGGACCAGATCGTCCGCGTACGACAGGGTCAGGCCCGTCCTGGTGGCAGCCGCGTGCTTGGCGACGTTCGCCAGGGCCTCTTGCGCCACCCGGAACAACGCGGCCTCCACGTCCGGGGACAGCGCCACGGGGGTGCCGGTGACCTCCAGCCGGAGTTCGACGCCCGCCGCGTCGGCCCAGGAGCGGGCCATGTCGCCGATGGCCTCGGGCAGCCGCGCGTCCTCCAGGGGCTCGGGACGCAGGTCACGTACGGACCGGCGGACCTCCGACAGGCCGCGGCGGGCCAGTTCGCCGGCCCGGTCGAGGTGGCGGCGGGTGTCGTCGTGGCCGGCGCGGCCGGCGGCGTCGATCTGGCCGATCAGGGCGACGAGGTCCTGGGCGACCGTGTCGTGGATCTCGCCGGCCATCCGGTTCCGCTCGTCGAGCACGCCGGCCCGCCTGGCCTGGTCGAGGAGGCGGGCGTTCAGGGTGGCGTTCTCGTCGAGGGCGGTCCGCAGGCGGTCGACCAGGCGGCGGCGCCGGTCGTGTTCGCCGGACACGTACCAGCCGGCCAGGACCAGCGGCAGGGCTACTCCGGCGAGTACGGCGGGCAGCGTGGCGTGAGCGCCGGGGCCGGCCTGGGTGGCGACGTTGACGATGGCGGTGAGGGTCACCCCGGCCATGATCAGCCGGGCGGGGAGCAGGGCGATGGCCAGCGGGTAGCCGATCGAGGCGAACACGACGAAGGCGGCGCTCTGCACGGCCATCGCCCCGGCGAGGGCGAGCAGGACGACATAGTGGCCGACGACGAGCACGCGGCGGGTGTCACGGCGGAGATGCAGCCAGGGGATGGGGATCAGCCACAGCGCGGAGACCACGGCCGGCACAGGCCACGGCGGCAGGGCGACCCCCGGCACGCCCGGCAACGGCACGCCTGCCCACGGCGGACCGCCCCACGGCGCCTCACCCGCCGGGGCACCCTCGCCCAGGTCTGTCTCACGCGCCGGGGCGGCTCCGTCCCCGAGCCCGAACGCGTCCCAGGAGAAGTCGCCCGTGAGCACGGCCGCGATCGCGGAGATCGCCAGCAGTGCGTACGCGAGCCCCATGTAGATCCAGCGCTCGGGACGGTCCATGGGGCTCATGACACCAAGCCTGGCACGCATCCACCGATCGGTGGATGCCCGGCTTCCGCCGCACGTCGAACCGGCCGGGCGATGTGCGCCGACACCGCGCTTCGCGACCATCGAGACATGAACGCACCGACCCGCAGAACCGCACTCCAGCTCGCCGCCGCCACGGGCGCCGGCGCCGTCACCGCCACCGTCGCCGGCCCCTCGAAGCCCGCCCGGAAGAAGGAGGTCACCACGTTCGTCTTCGTGAGCGGCTCGAACGGCGTGGCCTCGGTCGACCCCGAGCTGACCATGCGCGGCCACCGCACGGTGGGCGTGACCTTGCCCGGCCACGGCCCCGAAGAGCAGTTCCACGTCGCCTACCAGGCGCCGCAGGACCTGGCGAAGCTGGCGAACCTGCCGTCCCCGGTGGCGAGCGTGACCCTCGACGACTACGTCGAGGCCACGGTGAACGTCGTGCGCCGCGTCGCCGAGTACGGCCCGGCGATCCTCGTGGGCGGCAGCCTCGGCGGCGCCACGATCACGAAGGCGGCCGACGAGGTGCCCGGCCTGATCGACCGGCTGGTCTACTCCAGCGCGTTCTGCTGCACGAACCTGCCCACGCCCAACGACTACGTCAACAGCCCGGAGGGCCGGGAGAGCCTGACGCCGACCCTGCTGAACGGCATCGTCGGCGATCCCAGGGTGATCAACGCGATCCGCATCAACTGGCGGACGAACAACCGCGAGTTTCTGGACGCGGCCAAGAAGGCGTTCATGGAGGACGCCACCGACGGCGAGTTCCTCGCGATGCTGAACACGCTGCTGCCGGACGAGAGCATGCTCGTGACCGGCGCCGACGCCCGGGGCAGCAAGCAGAGGTGGGGACGGGTGCCGCGCGTGTACATCCGGCACACCAAGGACCGGACGATCCCGCTTGCGCTGCAGGACCGGATGATCAAGGAGGCGGACGCGGCCACGCCGCGCAACCCCTTCAAGGTCTTCTCGGTGGAGGCGACCCACGCGCCGACGGCCAAGGCGTACCGGCAGATCACCGAGATCCTGCACCGGCTGGCGAAATGAAAAAACGGACGTCTCCGCGGAGACATCCGTTCAATGCTGGGGTACCAGGACTCGAACCTAGACTAACTGAACCAGAATCAGTCGTGCTGCCAATTACACCATACCCCACCGTTGCGAGCCCCTTACCGGAGCGCGCTTGGCGACGTCCGAAAGAATAGCCCAGCTCGGGGGCTAAGACCAAAACGATTCTCGAACCGGCGCTCCACGGCCCCCGGCACTTGCCCTTCCGTGCCAAGCTGAAGGGGACAAAACACCACGTGGAGGAGCCCCAGCGTTGGCAGAGAACCCCTTCTTCGCCCCCAGTGATCTCCCTTATCAGCTGCCCCCGTTCGGAGACGTCCGCGAGGAGCACTACGTGCCCGCGTTCGAGCGCGGCATGGCGGAGCAGCTGGCGGAGGTCGAGGCGATCGCGAACAACCCCGAGCCGCCGACGTTCGAGAACACGATCGCGGCGCTGGAACGGTCGGGCCGCGTCCTCGACCGTACGGCCACGGTGTTCTTCAGTGTGGCCGCGTCCCATTCGAGCGACGGCATCATGGCGATCGAGAAGGAGGTCTCGCCGCAGCTCACCCGGCACAGCGACGCGATCCGGCTCAACCGCGCGCTGTGGGAGCGCATCAAGCAGGTCACCACGGACGTCCCTGAGGAGTCCTGGCTGCTGGAGAAGTACCGCGACGACTTCATCCGGGCGGGGGCCGACCTGTCGGAGCCCGAACAGGCGCGGCTGCGGGAGCTCAACGAGGAGCTGTCGAAGTTGTCGACCGAGTTCGCGCAGAGCCTGCTGAAGGCCTCCACCGAGTCGGCGCTGGTGGTCACCGACCCGAAGGAGCTCGACGGCTTCGACGAGGCGAAGATCGAGTCGCTGCGCAAGGACGACGGCACGTACGTCCTGCCGCTGCTCAACTTCACCAACCAGCCCGGCCTGGCCCAGCTCACCGACCGCGACGTGCGGCGCCGGCTGTACGAGCTGAGCGTCGGCCGGGCGCCGGGCAACTTCGCGATCGCGGCCGAGATGGCGACGCTGCGGGCGGAGCGGGCGGAGCTGCTCGGCTTCCCCAACCACGCCGCCTACTCGGTGGCCGACCAGACCGCGAAGACCGTCGAGGCGGTGGAGGAGATGCTCGGCCAGCTCGTCGGCCCGGCCGTGCGCAACGCGCGCAAGGAGGCCGAGGAGCTGGCGAAGCAGGCCGGGTTCGCCATCGAGCCGTGGGACTGGTCGTACTACTCGGAGAAGGTCCGCCAGGCCCGTTACGACTTCGACGGCGCGGCGATGCGGCCGTACTTCGAGCTGAACCGGGTCTACCGCGACGGCGTGTTCTTCGCGGCCACGAAGTTGTACGGCATCACGTTCACCGAGCGGCCCGACCTCGGCGGCTACCACCCCGACGTGACCGTGTTCGAGGTGTTCGAGGAGAACGGCGACCGGCTCGGCCTGTTCGTGCTCGACCCGTACGCCAGGGACACCAAGCGCGGCGGCGCGTGGATGAACAACCTGGTCGACCAGTCGTTCCTGTTCGGCCTCAAGCCGGTGGTCATGAACAACCTCAACGTCACCAAGCCGGCCTCGGGGCCGACGCTGCTGACGTACGACGAGGTGAACACGGCCTTCCACGAGTTCGGGCACGCGCTGCACGGGCTGTTCTCGCAGGTGCGCTACCCGCGGGTGTCGGGCACCAGCGTGCCGCGCGACTTCGTCGAGTACCCGTCGCAGGTCAACGAGATGTGGGTGACCTGGCCGGAGGTGCTGGCCAACTACGCCAAGCACTACGAGACGGGCGAGCCGATGCCGGCCGAGCTGGTGGAGAAGCTGAAGGCGTCGGAGAAATTCAACCAGGGCTTCCAGACGGTCGAATACCTGGCCGCCACGCTGCTCGACTGGGCCTGGCACAAGCTGGAGCCCGGCGACACGGTGGACGACCCCGAGGCGTTCGAGGCGACCGCCCTGGAGGCCGCCCAGATCGCCTTCCCACTGGTCAGGCCGCGTTACCGGACCAACTACTTCGCGCACATCTTCTCCGGCGGCTACAGCGCCGGCTACTACTCCTACATCTGGAGCGAGGTGCTCGACGCCGAGAGCGTGGAGTGGTTCAAGGAGAACGGCGGCCTCACCCGGGCCAACGGCGACCACTTCCGCCGTGAGCTGCTCTCGCGCGGCGGCAGCCTCGACCCGCTGACCGCCTTCCGCAACTTCCGCGGCCGCGAGCCCAGCATCCGGCCGCTGCTGGCCCGCCGCGGCCTCGACTGAGCGGTCACCTGAACGCGTCGGCGTGTTCGGCGGCCCACTGCGCGAACGTGCGCGGGGGCCGCCCCGTCACCTGCTCGACCGTGGGCGTGACCTGGTAGGCGCCTTCCGGCACGGCGCCGAAGACCCTGATCTGGAACTCGGTCATCTCCTCCGGCACGCCCTGGGCCCGGTCGCGTTGGCGCAGTTGGTCCACGCTCAGCTCGGTGAATGTGATCTCGCGGCCGATCGCCTCGGCCAGGATCCGCACCTTGGCGGGCACGTCGAGCAGTTCGGGGCCGGTCAGGCCGTACGACCTGCCCTGGTGGCCGTCCTCGGTGAGCGCGGCGGCGATGACGGCGCCGATGTCGGACTCGTGCACCATCGCGGTCCTGGTCGCGCCGAACGGCTCCTCGACCACGCCCTTCGTGCGGATCTGCTCGGCCCAGGCCAGGGCGTTGGCCATGAACTCGGTCGGCTGCACGTACGTCCATTCCAGGTCGCCGCCGGTCACGGCGGGCTCCAGCGTGCCGGGCGACCAGCCGCTCAGCAGGGTCACCCGGCGCACGCCCGCGTCCCGGACCGCCTCGACGATCTCCGCCCCGTTGGGCAGCGGCGTGTACGCGGCGTCGGCGGCGTCGATGAGGTGCACCCCGGTGACGCCGCGCAGCGCGGGGACGAGGGTGCCGGTACGGGTGAGGTCGCCCCGCACGACCTCGACGCCCGCGGGCAGCAGGGCGGCCCTGGCGGGATCGCGGGTGAGGGCGCGTACACGATGGCCCGCTTGGAGGAGGTGGGCGACGACGTGCCTGCCCACGGAGCCGGTGGCTCCCGTCACGAGATAGGTCATGCGGGCGACGCTAGGCACTATCGCGGCACGTCCAGTTCCTCGATGCGCTGGCGCAGCCACTCCTTCTCCGCCTGGCTGGACGCGCGGGCGATGACCAGCATGCCTCTGCGGTACGGGTCGGGCTCGTCCTTCGCCCTGACCGGCCGGCCACCCGCGGAGAAGAAGCTCGCGGGCGCCTCCAGGAAGGCGAGCCGGCGGCGCAGGACCTCCGCCTGGTCGGCGGGGTCGGGCAGCGCCGACAGGAACGCCAGCAGCGCGAAGAACCTGGTCTGGTCGCTGATGTCGAGGTCGGCGGGCTCGCGCAGCCGCCGCAACAACTCCTGCCGGCCCGCCTCGGTGATCGTCAGAACCTGCCTGCGGGCCGCCGCCACGCCGGCCTCCTCGTGCCGTTCGAGCAGTCCTTTCGCCTCCAGCCGGGAGATGGCCGGGTAGAGCGCGCCGTCGCTGACCGGGCGCAGGTGGCCGGTGAGCGCGGCCAGGTGCGCCTTGAGCTCGTAGCCGTGCATGGGGTGCTCGTTGAGGAACCCCAGGATGGTCAGGCTCAGATCACCGCCGCTTGCCATGGGTGCATCGTAACGCTATACCTCTAAGCGATGTATATCGAAACGAGGTAATAATGATCCGGCTGGCCCTGCCCGTCTACGTGGAACTGCTCACCGCCGTGGTCGCGGTCGGCCTGATCGACTTGCTCTGGGTGTCGTCGCTGGGCGAGGCGGCGATCGCGGCGGTCACGGTGGGCACGACGGTCGAGCACGTCGCGTACGGGCTGTTCCTGGCCGTGCCGACGGGTGTGACCGTGCTGGTCGCCCGACGGGACGGGCGCGCGCCGCTGGCTCCCGTGATCAGGACGGGGTGGCTGCTGTGGGCGGTCTTCTCCCTCGCCATCGCGGTGCCGGGGGTGTTGCTGCGCGAGCCCCTGGCCGCGCTGTTCACCAGCGAACCCGCGCTGACCGCCGGTTTCCTGCTGATCTCGCTCGCCGGGCTGCCGGTGTACTTCGCGCAGACGGTCGTGGACGGGATCCTCAAGGGCCTCGGCGACACCAGGCGGCCCATGCGGCACGCGCTGATCTGCAACGCGCTGGTGATCGGCCTTGACCCGCTGTTCATCCACGGTCTCGGCATGGGCGTGCGGGGGGCCGCGCTGGCCACGGTCATCGCGCGGGTGGTCACGCTGGCGGTCGCGCTCGCGACCGTCGTACGCCTCCACTCCCCCGGCGGCGGCCTGGTGGTGCGGGAGGTGATCCGGACAGGGTTTCCCATGTCCGGAGATTTCCTGGCTCGCGACCTCGTCGGGACGGCGCAGGTGGCGATCGTCGCCGGGTTCGGCACGGCGGCCGTGGCCGGCTACGGCATCGGACAGAAGATCATGCTGGCCGGCGTCATGGTCTTCTACGCGCTGCGGCAGGCCGCGATGATCAGCACCGCCCGCTCGACGCCGGCCGGATCGCCGTTGCTGCTCGGGCTGGTCTCGGGGGCGGTGGTCGCGGCCGTGCTCAACGTGGTGGCCGCGCCGGTCGCCGGGTGGTTCACCGGCGATCCGGCGGTGCTCCACCCGGCCGTGGACTTCCTGCGCTGGATGACGCTCTACCTGGTGCCGTTCGGCGGGCTGATCGCCGTCGGCGGGGTGCTCCAGGCGAGCGGGAGGGGCGGCCGCCTGCTCGCCGCCACGCTGGCGGGCTTCGCGGTGCAGCTGCCCCTCGCGTACGGGCTGAGCGCGTGGCTCGGCGTCACCGGCGTGTGGCTCGCGATGGCCGCCGGAGCCGCGATCAGCCTCGCAGGCGCGTCAGCGCCGAGCGGATGCGGTCCTGGGCACGCTCGCGGCCGAGCACCTCGATCGACTCGAACAGCGGCAGGCCGACCGTCCGGCCGGTGACCGCGACCCGGACCGGGGCCTGGGCCTTGCCCAGCTTGAGCCCGTGGGCCGCGCCGACCTCCTCCAGAGCCTGCTTGAGCGACTCAGGGTCCCAGCTCACGCTCTCCAGCCGCTGCAGGTAGCCGGTGAGGATCTCCTCGGGGGCGTTCTTCATCGCCTTGTCCCACGACGCCTGGTCGAAGACCGGCTCGTCGAGGAAGAGGAAGTCGACGTTCTGCCGGATCTCCGACAGCACGGAGATGCGGGTCTGGGCCAGGCTCGCGACCTTGCTGAAGCGCTCGCGGTCCCACGTCGGGTCGAGGTAGGGCGCACAGCGCTCCTCGAACGTCTCCAGCGGCAGCGCCCGGATGTACTCGCCGTTGAACGCGCGCAGCTTCTTCTCGTCGAAGAACGCACTGGCGGAGTTGACGTCCTCGAGCCGGAACAGCGGGACCATCTCCGACCACGGCATGATCTCGCGGTCGTTGCCGGGGCCCCAGCCGAGCAGCATCAGGTAGTTGACCATCGCCTCGGCGAGGTAGCCCTCCTCGCGGTAGCTCTCCAGGGCCACCTTGTCGCGGCGCTTGGACAACTTCTTGCGCTGCTCGTTGACGATCACCGGCAGGTGTGCCCACACCGGCGGCGTCGCGCCGAGGGCCGGCCAGAGCAGCATCTGCTTGGCGGCGTTGCCGAGATGCTCCTCGCCGCGGACGACGTGGGTGATGTTCTGGGTGATGTCGTCGACCGCGTTGGCCAGCACGTAGAGGGGCGAGCCGTCGGTGCGGGCGATGACGAAGTCTTCCTGGGCCTCGTTGGGGAACTCGACGTCGCCCCTGATGAGATCGTGCACGATCGTCACGCCGTCGTCGGGCGTGCGGAAGCGCACGGCGCCCTCGGTCAGGCCGCGCTCGCGGCAGAAGCCGTCGTAGCCGCGGTGCTCGGAGCCGGTGCGGGCGACCAGCGCCTCGCGGGTGCAGTCGCAGTAGTAGGCCCGGCCGTCGGCCAGCAGCTTGGCCACGGCCTCACGGTGCTGCGGCTCGTACGCCGACTGGAAGTACGGGCCCTCGAAGGCCGGGTTGGTGCCGTTGATGCCGATCCAGTCGAGGGCGGAGATGATGCCCTCGGTCCACTCCGGGCGGTTGCGCGAGGCGTCGGTGTCTTCGATGCGCAGCACGAAACGGCCGCCGGACTGCTCAGCCAGCGCCCAGTTGAACAGCGCCGTGCGGGCGCCGCCCACGTGAAACATGCCGGTTGGGGACGGGGCGAACCGCACCCGTACTTCAGTCACGGGAGACCACCTTGTTCGTGAGTGTGCCGATGCCTTCGATGCCGACGCTGACCTCGTCGCCGATCTCGACGGGGCCGACGCCCGCCGGGGTGCCGGTCAGGATGACGTCGCCCGGGATCAGCGTCATGACCGCGCTGACGTACGCCACCAGCGCCGGGATGTCGTGGATGAGCTGGCTCGTGCGCCCGCTCTGCCGGATCTCGCCGTTGACCGTGGTCGTCAGCGCCAGGTCGCTCGCGTCGAGATCGGTCTGGATCCACGGGCCCAGCGGGCAGAACGTGTCGAACCCCTTGGCCCGGGTGAACTGCACGTCCTTCTTCTGCAGGTCACGGGCGGTGACGTCGTTGGCGCAGGTGTAGCCGAAGATGACGTCCTTGACGCGCTCGACCGGGACCTCGCGGCACAGCCGGCCGATCACCACGGCCAGCTCGCCCTCGAAGTCGACCCGGTCGGACAACGACGTGGGGTAGGCGATGTTCTCGCCGTGGCCGATCACGGTGGTGGACGGCTTGATGAAGATCAGCGGCTCCTCGGGCACCTCGTTGCCCAGCTCGGCCGCGTGCTCGGCGTAGTTTCTGCCGATGGCGACCACCTTGCTCGGCAGCATCGGGGCCAGCAGCTTCACCTGGGACAGCGCGAACCGCTCGCCGGTGAACTGCACCTGACTGAACGGGTGACCGGCGATCGTGGAGATGAACTCCTCGCCGGGACCGCCCTCGACCACGCCGAACGCGACGGCACCTTCGCCTGTGGAGAACCTCGCTATACGCACCCGACAAGGCTATCGCCGCCTCCGAGGGGTCGGCCCATCCACGGCGCGCCTGCCCGCAACGGGTCAGCAACTGTCCATTATTAACCCCAAAGTCCGTTTTGTTGAGCTTCGGTGGTGCAGCTGGGGTTATTTCCCCTTATTAGGGACGACATCCAGGGGGTGACGGATCGTGTCGGACACAATGTCTAACCGGCCCGGCGGAACCGGCGCGACGGGTACCGTGCCGCGGGCCAGGACGCAGGAGGGCGCCGGCATGGCGACCTCACTGGTGACCGAGAGAGGCACCACCAGCATCGACGACGGTGTCGTCGCCAAGATCGCCGGCCTCGCCGCCCGCGAGGTGTCGGGCGTGTACGCCATGGGCGCGGGCGCGGCGCGAGCGCTCGCCAGCATGCGCGGCATGGTCGGCGGCTCCAGCGTCGCCCAGGGCGTCTCGGTCGAGGTGGGCGAGCGGCAGGCGGCCGTGGACCTCGACCTCGTCGCCGAGTACGGCACCGCCATCCCCGACCTCGCGGCGGCGGTGCGCAAGAACGTCATCACGGCGGTCGAGCGCATGTGCGGGCTGGAGGTGACGGAGGTCAACATCCGGGTGGACGACGTCCACCTGCCCGACCAGGAGCGGGGACGCGAGGCTCAGAGCGAGCCCGAGCAGGAGCCGCGGGTCCAATGACCGGGTCCCCGGCATCCTCCGGGCCCACCGCCTCCGGTGACACCGCTGCTGCCGCTTCCGGGGCCGGGGTCTCCGGGGACGCGGGGCACGCTCGGGCGATCGCCGAGCGGGCGCGAGCCTGCTCCGGGGTGGTCAAGCTGTCCGGCGGCCCCTTCGGGACGGTAGCGACGTACCTGCCCGGCGACCGGCTGACCGGGGTCTCGGCGGACGAGCGCGAGGTGGAGATCGCCATCGTCGCCACGCTCGCCCGCCCGCTGCCCGAGACCGCCGAGGAGGTACGGCGGGCGGTGGCGGACCTGGCCGGGAACCGCCCGGTGAACGTGCGCATCGACGACATCGTGGAGGGATCATGACCAACGTCCAGTGGATGCCGATGATCGGCATGGCCGCCGGGATCGCCCTGGGGTTCGCGGGCGCGTTCGGCGGGCTGGGTGCGTTCCTGCTCGTGCTGGTGCTCGGCGCGGTCGGCTTCCTGATCGGGCGGATCGTCGAGACCGGGGAGATCAACCTGTCCGGCATGTCCGTGAGGCGGAAATGACCGCCGTCACCCCTGGCCGAGTGACGGTTCCCGCGCAGCGGCCCGCCCCTCTGTCCGCGCCGGAGCGCCGCGGGCGCACGGAGATCGCCGACCGGGCGGTCGCGAAGATCGCCTGCTGCGCCGCCAGGGAGGTGCCCGAGGTGCGGGACGTGCGCATGGGAGGGTCGCCGTGGGCGCGGCCGTCGGCCGCGCGGGTCCGCGGCGAGCAGGCCTCCCTCCGGCTGAACGTGAGCATGGCCTACCCCACGCCGCTGCACGCCGCGGTGGCGCGGCTGCGGGAGCACGTGATCCGCCGCGTCGAGCATCAGACCGGCCTGGAGGTACGCCGGCTTGACATCGTCGTGAGCGAACTCGGCGGCGACCTGGCGTGGGGCGGCTGACGGAAGGAACGTGACCATGACCACGCACGGCTCCCCTCCCGAGGGCCCGGAAGACCGCAGACCGCCCCCCGAGCACACTCCGGCGGGCCGAGAAGCGGACACCGAGCCGCAGATGTGCGTCCTTCCGGACGACGAGGCCGGCAAGCCGGCCGGGCAGACGCCTCCGTCCGAGAAGGCCGCCAGGGAGACGGCTCGCGGCGAAGAGACACCGTCCGGGACGGTTCCCGGCGAAGAGCCCCACGGGATGGCCCCCGGCGGAGGGACCCCGTCCGAGACGGTTCCCGGCGAAGAGACACCCCACGGAATGGCGCCCGGCGGCGGGATGCCCACGGCCGCTTCCCGTGGAGAGTCGCCCCCCGGGAGGGTTCCTGGCATGGGAACACCCGCCGTAGTGGCCCCCGGCGAAGAGACGCCCCACGGAATGGTCCCCGGAGGAGGGACACCCTCCGCAGCGGTTCACGGTGAGGGGACTCCGTCCGGGACGGTTCACGGCGGAGGGACGCCGTCCGGGGCGCACAGCGCGGCGCTCGAGACGTTGCACGACAAGGTGGCCGACCGGGCCGCCGTGCGGGCGTTCCGGCCGCGCCGCCGGATCCCGGCCGTCGTCGTCGCGATCCTGCTCACCCTGCTCGGCCTGCTGCTGGCCGTCGAGACGCTCTCGGCCCTGTTCGGCAGCCCGCTGCGCCTGGTGCCGTACGACCGGATGCTGGGCTGGGCGTCCTCGACGTTGTGGACGAACCCGTGGTTCCTGCTCGGCTCGGCGCTGGTGACCCTGCTGGGGCTCGCGCTGCTGGCCGCCGCGCTCGTACCGGGGAAGCCGAAGATGGTGCCGGTACGCAGCGGCCACCGCGACCTCATCATCGGCCTGCGTCCCAGGAGCGTCGCCCGGGCGCTGGCCCGCGCGGCCGAGCAGGTGCCCGGGGTGCGCTCGGCCCGCGCGAAGCTGCGGGGCGGCACGTTCACCGTCACACCGACCACGTCCGGCTGGCGCAAACGCGACGAGTTCCGCAAGGACGTACGCGACGCCGTGCTCGCCAAGCTGGCCGAGCTGGATCCCGTGCACCCGTACCGGGTGGCCGTGCACGTCAAGGAGCGCAAGTGAGCAGGAAGCCGGGCCGGGGCAACCGGTGGGGGCTGGCGATCGTCGGGCTGGTCCTGACGCTGCTGGGCGGATCGGCGCTGGCCCGCGGGCTGGGCGCGTTCCCGCAGAACTGGGCCGCCTCGCGGACGACGATCGTGGACGCCAACGTGGCGGGGTTCTTCACGCGTACCAGCCCGTGGATCTGGTGGCTGGTGGCGCTGGCGGGGCTGATCCTCGCGGTCCTGGGCGTGCGCTGGCTGCTCGCGCAGTGGCGCAGGGAGCCGCGCGGGACGCTCGTCCTGGACGAAACGCCGACCGGCGTCACCGACGTGTCGGCACGCGCGATGGCCCGCGCGGTGGCCGCCGACGTCGCGAGCGGCCCGTCCGTGCTGGACGCCGACGCCCGCATGACGGGCTCGCGCCAGGACCCCGAGGTACGGCTGCGCCTGGTCGCCGACGAGTCGGCCCCGCTGAACGAGCTCAGCCGCCACCTGGTCCGCGTGGCGCTGCCGAACATGCGCGACGCGCTGGACCGGGATCATGTGCCGGCGGTGGCCCGCGTTAGCCTGGAGCCCTCACCTTCACCGCAAAGAGCCGTGCGCTGACGAGAGGGGTCCTCGCGTGTCCGTCGTGAAGATCAACGTGCTGACCGTGCCCGCCGAGATGCGGGAGGAGCTGGAGCGACGCTTCTCCAACCGGGCGGGGATGGTCGAGTCGGCCGACGGCTTCGAGTGGTTCGAGCTGCTGCGGCCGCTGGAGGGCACCGACCGCTACCTCGTCTACACCCGCTGGCGCAGCGAGGACGACTTCCAGCAGTGGCAGCAGGGCCAGGCGTTCCAGCGCGGGCACGCCCAGGCGGCGCAGGGCGCCCAGGGGCAGGGCGCCCAGGGGCAGGGCCACGGCCACGGGCAGGGCCCTGCCGCGTCGGGCTCGGAGCTGTGGAGCTTCGAGGTCGTCGAGAGCGCCGCCCCGAAGTCCTGAGTCAGGCCTCCGGCGCGTCGAGCGGGTTGCGGGCGATGCGCTCGGTGATGCCGGCGCGGACGAACCGGCCGGCGAAGCTGTCCGGCTTGCGCGTGCCCTGCTCCGAGATGCAGGCGGCGAACTCCATGGCGATGTCCAGCCGCGGGTGCAGCGCCAGCACCTCGCGGCGCACCCCGGCGGGGATCTCGTCGGTACGGCGGCCGGAGATGTCCATGCCGGTCGACAGTTCGAGCAGGTGACCCTCCGGGTCCTCCGCCAAGGGCACCTCGTCCCACATGTGGCGGATGATGACCTCGCTCGCCCGCACCCGGCGCTCGGCGGACCAGCCGGCCCCGGCGCAGAACGCCCAGGCCACGTGCCCGCCCGCCTCCTCGAACGGCACGGTGCGGCTGTCGAACTCCGGGGCCATCCCGATGTCGTGCAACATCGCGGCCACGTAGAGCAGCTCGGCGTCGAACGCGATGCCGTTCGCCTGGGCGTACGCCGCCGCCCACAGGTAGGCGCGCACGGAGTGGTTGAGCAGCGAGGGCGTGTGGTAGCGGGCGGCCACCTCGTACGCGCCCCGGCAGGCGGGTGTGTCGGGAATCACCAGGTCGTCGAGTTTCACGCCCTCCAGCATGTCGCAGCCGGTACGCCCAGCGGAACACGGGGCCGCGCGGCGGACGGACGGCTAACGAATCGGGCACTCGGCTTGACCTGGTGATCGCGATTCCGAAAGCATGTTCCGCCCCGACTGTCGTCCTGATCACGCCCCTGGAGGCCCCGCCGTGCGCCGGCTCGCGATCCCTCTTGCCCTCACGCTCGCGCTCGGCGCCCTCGTGAGCCCCGCGCACGCCGACAAGGTGGCCCGCACCGCGGAGTGCCAGGGCGACTGGCTGCCCGGCACGCCGACGGTGTCCGACGTCATGAGCGGCGAGATCTCGCTGGTCGGGCTGCCGCCGTACAAACTGGGCAAGAAGATCGACTGGGACGCGAGCCCGTACAAGAACCGGTCGTGGGAGTACGTCTTCCAGTCGCTGCGCTGGATGGGCGCCCTGGTCGTCGAGTACGAGAACACCGGCGAGGAGCGCTATCTCGACCGCGCCACCGAGATCACCAAGGACTGGGTGGAGCACAACAAGTACGGCGCCCGCGGCACCCAGCCGTACGTGTGGACCGACCACCCGGTGTCGCTGCGCACGCAGCCGCTGCTCTGCCTGAGCCGGCACGTGAACGCGAGCTGGCTGAAGGACAGCCTGGCCGTGCACGCCAAGCTCCTGTCGGACCCGAAGCTGTACAAGAAGGGCCACAACCACGGCATCGACCAGGACATCGCCCTCATGGGCATCGGCTGCCGCTACGGCCGCAAGGACTGGCAGAGCCTCGCGGCGAGCCGGCTCATCAGCACGGTGAAGCTCGACGTCGACTCCCAGGGCGCGCTGATGGAGCAGGCGCCGCGCTACGCGGTCTACGTGCACGGCCGCCTGCAGGTCGCGATGGCGAACATGAAGGCCTGCGACCGCAAGGTGCCCGCCGAGATCGCCAAGCGCACCGACGCGCTGAAGGACTTCATCGCTCACGCGACCATGCCGAACGGCTACATGGTGCCCATCGGCGACGGCAGCGCCGACACCGAGCCCCAGATGGAGACCGGCACGCCGAAGCAGAAGGTCAAGGTCTACAACGCCGGCTACGTCTTCGGCCGCACGTCCTTCGACGACGCCGAGTCGGCGTACTACTCGATCAGGTTCGGCCCGGGGATGAAGTTCCACGGGCACGAGGACCACCTCGGCGTCACCTACTACGCGCAGGGCCGCGACATCCTGGTCGACGGCGGCTTCCACTCCTACGAGAAGAGCTCCTACCGCTACTGGACGCTCTCGCCGGAGGCGCACAACGTGCCCACGGTGGTGGGCCAGAAGTTCCGCCCGCGCACGGCGAGCAAGCTCGTGAAGTCCCGCGTCGGCGACGACCGGCAGTCGTTCCGGCTGACCGACCAGGCGTACGGCGTGAGCCGCACCCGGTCGGTCATGGTCGACCACGGCGACGACCACGACCTGATGGCCGTGCTGGACACCGCCTCCGGTGGCAAGAAGATCAGCAACATCTGGCGCTTCCACCCCGACCTCAAGCTCGTCTCCAAGGACGGCGGCAAGGTCGTCCTGGGCGACGGGAAATTCAGGGTCACCCTGCTCCAGCTGACCTCCTGTGACCGGATCGGCGGCCAGAAGGTCGAGCGGGGCGGCAAGCTGGGCTGGGTGTCGCCCGCGTACCTGGCGAAGAAGCAGGCGAACGTGGTGGTCTCGCCCGCGGCGGAGTCCCTGCTGACGGTGATCGTGCCGGGGACCGACTCGCCCAAGGTGTCCTGCTCCGGCGGGAAGGTGACCGTGGACGGCGTGTCCTTCCCGGCCGGCGTGATCTAGCGGGTCACGACAGCTCGCGGCCGGCGCGCAGCAGGCCGTACGTCACCGCCTGCTCCAGCGCCTGCCAGGAGGCGTCGATGATGTTCTCGGCGACGCCCACGGTGGACCACTCGGCGCGCTCGTCGCTGGAGGTGATGAGCACGCGGGTGACGGCGTGGGTGCCGTGGGTGCCCTCCAGGATGCGGACCTTGTAGTCGATCAGCTCCAGCTTGGCCAGCTCGGGGTAGAGCTGCTCCAGCGCCAGGCGCACGGCCTTGTCGAGGGCGTTGACGGGGCCGTTGCCCTCGCCGGTGGCGACGATGCGCTCACCCTTGGCGTGCAGCTTGACCGTGGCCTCGCTGACGAGCTCGCCGCCCTTGGTGCGCTCGACGATGACGCGCCAGGACTCGACCTCGAAGTGCCGCCGGCGCTCGCCCTGCACGGTGTCGCGCAGCAGCAGCTCGAACGACGCGTCGGCCGCCTCGAACGTGTAGCCCCGCGACTCCATGTCCTTGACCCGGCCGACGAGGGCTTTGGTGTGGTCGGGGGTGAGCTCGTAGCCCAGCTCACGGCCCTTCAGCTCGACCGAGGCGCGGCCCGCCATGTCGGAGACGAGCATGCGCATGTCGTTGCCGACCTGCGCCGGGTCGATGTGCTGGTAGAGGTTGGGGTCGACCTTGATGGCGCTGGCGTGCAGGCCCGCCTTGTGGGCGAAGGCCGACATGCCGACGTAGGGGGCGTGGGAGTTGGGCGTGACGTTGGTCACCTCGGTGATGGCGTGGGCGATGCGCGTCATCTCGGCCAGCGACTCGCGCGGCACGAGGTCGTAGCCGCGCTTGAGCTGCAGGTTGGCCACGACCGTGAAGAGGTTGGCGTTGCCGGAGCGCTCGCCGTAGCCGTTGGCGCAGCCCTGCACGTGGGTGGCGCCGGCCTTGACGGCGGCCAGGGTGTTGGCGACGGCGCAGCCGGTGTCGTCGTGGCAGTGGATGCCGACCCGGGCGCTCGTGCCGACCGCCGCGTGGACGACCTCGGCCAGCTCGTCGGGGAGCATGCCGCCGTTGGTGTCGCACAGCGCGATGACGTCGGCCCCGGCCTCGGCGGCCGTCCTGACCACCTCCAGCGCGTAGGCGGGGTTGGAGCGGTATCCGTCGAAGAAGTGCTCGGCGTCGAGGAAGACGCGCTGGCCCTCGGCCCGCAGGTGGGAGACCGTGTCGCGGATCATCGCGAGGTTCTCCTCGAGGGTCGTCCGCAGGGCCAGCTCGACGTGCCGGTCGTGGCTCTTGGCGACAAGGGTCACGACCGGCGCGCCGGACTCGCGCAGTGCGGCCACCAGTGGGTCGTCGGCGGCCTTCACCCCGGCCCGGCGGGTCGCGCCGAACGCGGCGAGCTGCGCGTGCTTCAGGTCGAGCTCGGTCCGGGCCCGCCTGAAGAACTCGGTGTCCTTGGGGTTGGCGCCCGGCCAGCCCCCCTCGATGAAGCCGACGCCGAGTCCGTCCAGCTGACGCGCGATGGCGAGCTTGTCGGCAACGGTGAGGTTGAGCCCCTCCTGTTGCGCGCCGTCACGCAGCGTCGTGTCATATACGTGGAAACGGTCGTCGGACATGGCTCTCTCTTCTTTCCGGATGGAGTCCTGGGTGGTCTGCGCGGGTGTCCGGGAAAACAAAAAGACCCCTCACGGACGTGAGAGGTCTGCGCGCCGGCGGTGTCCTTCGTCAGCCGGCGCGCCTGCCGATAATGAGCAGACCGTAGAACATGGTGCCACCCAGTGTGCCATACGAATCCGGCATCCGACACACCGGTCCCACAGGTTGGACACAGGGCCGGATGCCGGTGGCCACCGGGTCACACCGTGACGCCGTCGCCTCCTGTGATGACCCGCTCCAGCGCCGCCGCGTCGAACACCTCGTTGCCGAGCATGCGCCCGTCGAGCAGCACGGTCGGCGTGCCCTCCAGCGGGATCTTCGCGTTCTGCGCCAGGTGCGCCTTCGCGTACGACTGCGAGGTGATGCACGAGTCGACGTTCGCGCCGGCCTTCCTGGCCGCCCGCGCGAGGTCCTTGACCTTGAAGCCGGAGGCCACGCCGTGCGGGGCGGGCTGCATGGCGTACAGCTCGTCGCGGAAGGCCAGCCAGTTCGCCTCCGGGACGCAGCGGGCGGCCGCGGCGGCGCGGATGGAGTTGGAGCGCATGGGCTCGTCGCGGAAGATCGTCACCGCGTGGTAGACGACCTTGACCTGGCCGGACATCGCCAGCCTTCGGATCGTGGCGTCGACCTTGGCGTGCATGTCCTTGCAGACCGGGCAGTCGAAGTCCTCGAACACGTCGAGCACGGGCGCGTTGCTCGACCGGTCGGCCAGCACCATCGACCCGTCCGCCTGCCGGGTCAGCCGCACGCCCTCGGACGACGACACGCCCGGCTCCGAGAACGCCAGCACCCCCATCACGACGATCGCCGCGCACGCCACCGCGACCGCCACCAACCGCTTCATCATCAGCCCACTCTCACCTCATTGATCGCGCAGACCCTACCCGAACCGCGACAATGGCCGCATGAAGGCTTATCTCCTCGACCCCGCGGTCGCGCGTTACGTGATCGAGCACACCACACGGCCGGACCCTCTGCTGGAGCGACTCGCCGAGGAGACCGCCGAGGTCGCCGCCTCGAACGCGGGCATGCAGATCTCCCCCGACCAGGGCCGTTTCCTCACCATGATCACGAAGCTGGCGCAGCCGCGCGTGGCCGTCGAGGTGGGCACCTTCACCGGCTACTCCTCGATCTGCATCGCCCGGGGCCTGACCGGCGGCCGGCTGCACTGCTTCGACGTGAGCGAGGAGTGGACGTCCGTCGCCCGCCGCTACTGGGAGGAGGCCGGGCTCGCCGACCGGGTGACGCTGACCCTCGGGCCCGCCATGGAGACGCTCGTCGCCTTCGACGAGACCATCGACCTGGCCTTCCTCGACGCCGACAAGGCGAACTACCCCGGCTACTACGAGCTGCTGATGGAGCGCCTGCGCCCGGGCGGGCTGCTGCTGGCCGACAACACGCTGCGCCGCGGCTGGGTGGCCGACCCGGCGCACGACGAGGACACGACCGTCGACATCCGGCAGTTCAACGACCTGGTCATGGAGGACCCGCGGGTGAGCGTGGTCATGCTGCCGGTGGCCGACGGCCTGACGATGATCATGAAGAACTGACGCGCGTGTGCCGGCGTCCCGGCGGGCATCCCCTCCGAGGGGACTTCCGAGGGGGCAGACATGCAGTTCCGTACGCTCGGGCGCGGCGGGCCGACGGTCTCGGTGCTGGGTTTCGGCGCGATGACGCTGGCGCCGCACGTCTACGCCGACGTGGACGAGCAGGAGGCGACCGACACCCTGCGCACCGCGCTCGACGCGGGCATCACGCTGATCGACACCGCCGACGTCTACGGCGCCGGCCACAGCGAGAGCCTGATCGGGCGGGTGCTGCGGGGCCGGCGTGACGAGGTCGTGCTGGCCACCAAGTTCGGCGGGAACGCCGACGACCAGGGCAGGCTGGTGCCCGGCCTCGGCCGGCCCGAGTACGTGCGCCGCGCGCTGGAGGCCAGCCTCGACCGGCTGCGCACCGACCACGTGGACCTGTACTACCTGCACCGGCTCGACCCGACCACGCCGATCGAGGAGACGATGGGCGCGCTGGCCGAGCTGGTGCGGGCGGGCGCCGTACGGCACATCGGGCTGTCGGAGGTGTCCGTGGGGACGCTCAGGCGCGCCTGCGCGGTGCATCCGGTCACCGCCGTGCAGTCGGAGTACTCCCTGTTCAGCAGGGAGCCCGAGCGCGAGACGCTGCCCGCCTGCGCGGAGCTGGGCGTCGGGTTCGTCGCCTACAGCCCGCTCGGGCGCGGCCTGCTCGGCGGCACGATCCGCACGCGCGAGGAGCTGGAGGAGGGCGACTGGCGCCGTGGCAACCCCCGTTTCCAGGACGGCAGCCTCGACCGCAACGTGGCCCTGGCCGACGCCGTGGCGGCGCTGGCCGCCGAACGCGGCCTGTCGGCCGCCCAGCTCGCCCTGGCCTGGCTCATGCACCGCGGCGTGGTGCCGATCCCGGGCACGCGGCGGGCGGCGAACGTCCGGGCCAACGCCGCCGCCGCCGACGTGGCGCTGGACGAGGAGACCGTGCGGCGGCTGGAGGAGCTGGTGCCGCCGGGGGCGGCCGCCGGGGCGCGCGGCGACGAGGCGTACCTCGGCAACGTGGACGAGCGGGCCTGACGTGCGGCCCGTGTGCGGCCCGTGTGCGGCCCCCGGAGGTCGCCCGGGGGCCCGGTTCACTCAGAGGATCTTGTGGACCCAGTTGTGCGGGTCGGGGCGGGTGCCGTACTGGATGCCGATCAGTTCCTCGCGGACGCGCATCGTCACCTCGCCGGGCGAGCCGTCGCCGATGGTCCAGGAGCGGTCGGCGCCCTTGACCGAGCCCACCGGCGTCACGATGGCGGCCGTGCCGCAGGCGAAGACCTCGGTCAGCTCGCCGGACGCGCAGCCGGCCTCCCACTCGTCCACCGAGATCAGCCGCTCCTCGACCTCCAGGCCCAGCTCGCCGGCCAGGGTCAGGATCGAGTCGCGGGTGATGCCGGCCAGCAGCGAGCCGGTCAGCGCCGGGGTGACGAGCTTGTCGCCGAAGACGAACATCAGGTTCATCCCGCCCATCTCCTCGACGTAGCGGCGCTCGTGGGCGTCCAGCCACACGACCTGGTCGCAGCCCTGCTCCACGGCCTGGCGCTGGGCGACGAACGCCGCGGCATAGTTGCCGCCGCACTTGGCCTCGCCGGTGCCGCCGGGTGCGGCCCGGGTGTACTCGGTGGACAGCCAGACGGAGACCGGCTTGATGCCGCCGGCGAAGTACGAGGCCGCCGGAGAGGCGATGACCATGTACTTGTAGGTCTTGGACGGGTAGTTGACGCCCAGGCCGGGCTGGGTGGCGATCATGAAGGGCCGCAGGTAGAGGCTGTGCCCCTCCGGCGTCGGCACCCACTCCCGCTCGGTCTGGACGAGCAGTTCGAGCGACTCGACGAACGTCTCCTCGGGCAGCTCCGGCATCGCCAGACGGACCGCCGAGCGGTTGAAGCGGGCGGCGTTCGCGTACGGCCGGAACGTCACGATCGACCCGCCGCTCTGACGGTAGGCCTTCATGCCCTCGAAGATCTCCTGGCCGTAGTGGAAGACCGAGGTGGCGGGCTCGAGGGAGAGCTGGCCGTACGGCATGAGCCGGGCGTCGTGCCAGCCCTCGCCCTCGGTGAAGTCGATCGAGATCATGTGGTCCGTGAAGACCTTGCCGAAGACGGGGTTCGCCATTACCTGCTCCCGCTCGGCCGCGGTGCGAGCGTGGTCGGATAGCTGCACGTCGAAGCTGAGCTTCTGAGCGATGGTCATGACCGCGGTCCTTCTCTCTACGATCTGGCGAAATGTCACGGAATCTGCCCGATGAGGGCACGGTGCGCGCCCCGGCGGCGGGGTGTCCGTACTTCCTATTGTCTCGCTATATGGGATGGCAAGCGGCTGATGGGGCGATTAGCCGCTTTGGACGCGAAAAAGCGCCCGGTAGTCCTTCGCGGACCACCAGGCGCTTCCGGGGCTAGGCGGTCCTAGCCGGATACTCGCGCGGTGATGTCGTCGCCGATCTCGCGCGTGGTGCGAGCCGCCCAGCCGGCCAGCCGCTCGAGGATATCGTCGGAGACCGCCTGCTCGACCCTGGCCGCCTCGGCCTGCAGCCCGAGGTGGTCGAGCAGCATGGCGACCGACAGGATCGTCGCGGTCGGGTCGGCCTTGCCCTGGCCGGCGATGTCGGGCGCGCTGCCGTGGACCGGCTCGAACATGCTGGGCGCGGTGCGCTCGGGGTTGATGTTGCCGCTGGCGGCCAGGCCGATGCCGCCGGCGATGGCCGCGCCGAGGTCGGTGATGATGTCGCCGAACAGGTTGTCGGTCACCACCACGTCGAAGCGCTCGGGCTGGGTGACGAAGAACATCGAGGCCGCGTCGATGTGGCAGTAGTCGGTGGTGACCTCGGGGTATTCCTCGCTGATCCGGTTGACCGTGCGCTGCCACAGGTCACCGGCGTAGGTCAGCACGTTCGTCTTGTGGACGAGGGTCAGCTTCTTGCGCGGGCGCGTCATGGCCTTGTCGAAGGCGTAGCGCACCACGCGCTCGACGCCGTGGGCGGTGTTGAGCGACTCCTGGGTGGCGATCTCGTGCGGGGTGCCGCGGCGCATGACGCCGCCGGTGCCGGCGTAGAGGCCCTCGGTGCCCTCGCGCACGACGATCATGTCGATGTCCTCGGCGGAGGTGTCGCCCAGCGGCGTCTCCACGCCCGGGAACAGCTTGACCGGGCGCAGGTTGACGTAGTGGTCGAAGGCGAAGCGCAGCTTGAGCAGCACGTCGCGCTCCAGGATGCCCGGCGGGACGCTGGGATCGCCGATCGCGCCGAGCAGGATCGCGTCGTAGCCGCGCAGCTCCTCCATCACGGAGTCGGGGAGCGTCTCACCGGTGCGGTGATAACGGGCTGCGCCCAGGTCGTAGTGGGTGGGCTCGAACTTCGTGCCCACGGCCTCCAGGACCTTGAGTCCTTCGGTGACGACCTCGGCGCCGATCCCGTCTCCGGGGATCACGGCCAGGCGGATGTTGCGCGACTCCATGGCGGTACCTTACCCGCTCGTCTCGCCTGACGAGCAACCATCTCACTACCCGGACGTCCGATATTTTACCTTTTTTACTGTTTACGCGCCTTTGACCGTTTCGTTAGAGTCCGACGGGCCTAATCCACGCAGCGGTTGCGTGGAGCCGGGGACCCACCCTCCCCCCGGGGCGAATCGGCGAACCCCACGCCGTAGGGCTGCTTCCAAGCCCGAGCCCGTCAGCTAACCCGGCCGGCCGCATGGAAGGACAAGTCCCCCTTGTCACGTATCGCCATTGCCTCGGCCGCGGGCGTCGCCGGGCTCCTCCTGGCCACCCCCGCCGCACAGGCGACGACCGCCGAACCCCCCGCACAGCAGGCCACCGAAGACCAGCAGACCCCTGCACAGCAGGCCAAGGACGAGCAGACCCCCGCTCAGCAGGCCGCAGGAGAGCAGACCCCGGCCCAGAAGGCCACAGAAGAGCAGACCCCGGCCCAGAAGGCCCCCGTCACGTCCGAGATCACCCTGGACGGACCCAAGCTCAAGAAGATCCAGGTCAAACGCCCCAAGCCGGCCTGGAAGATCGCGCTCGAGTTCGCGATGAACAAACGGGGCACCCCCTACGTGTGGGGCGGCACCAGCCCGAGCGGCTACGACTGCTCCGGCCTCATGCTGAGGGCGTACCAGAAGGCGGGGATCCAGCTGCCCCGGGTGGCCGCGGACCAGTACGCGGCGTTCGACAAGAAGGTCTCCTGGAAGAACCTCAAACCGGGCGACCTGGTCTTCTTCAGCAACCTCGGCCACGTCGGGATGATCTCCCGGCCCGGCTACATGGTGCACGCCCCGCGCACGGGTGACGTGGTGAAGGAGGAGAAGCTCTCCGCCTGGCGGCGCAGCGCCTTCGTGGGCGGTGTGCGCCCCGACCGCAAGGGCGTGCGCGAATGGCGGGAGTACCTCAAGCAGCGGGACGAACCCCCGCCCTCCATGCCCACCGCCACCCTCTGACGCCTGTCACGACCCGGCCCGCTGGATCGCGGAGACGTCCGTGATCCAGCGGTTCCCACGGCGCGCGCCGGACGCCCGGGAGGCGCCCGCTCAGCCGGGCAGGAAGTACGTCCAGGTCTCCAGCGTGCGGAAGCCCATCGAGGCGTACCACGGTGAGACGTCGTCGGCGGCCTGGAGGTACGCCCAGCGGGCGCCCTCGGCGTATCCGCCGCCCATGGCCGCCTCGACCACGGCGCGGCCGTGGCCGTGCCGCCGGTGACGGGGCAGCGTCGCGACGTTGAAGAGGCCGACGTGGCGACCGTCCCGCACCGCGTAGGAGGTGGCGACCGGCTCCCCGTCCTGCTCTCGCAGGTAGGCGGTGGCCCAGGGCGCCTCCAGCAGCGCCGGGGACGCGAACGGGCCCATCACCTCGCGCGGCGCCTCGAAGCCCATCGTGAGCACGTCCGCGTAGTCCTGCTGGTCACGTGCGCCGGCCACCCGGACGCCGTCCCGGACGGGCGCCGGGCCGTCGAGCTCCTTGGCCATGAGATGCAAAGCGTGCGGCTGGGTCAGGCCGTGTGCCCGGAGGATCTTCTCGAGCGCGGGTGCCGGCTCGCCGCGCACCTGGACGGACCAGGGCACGTCCTCCTTCGCCAGCACGCCGGCGAACTCCGCCACCTCGTCGGCGTCGGGCTCGAGCCGCTCCGTGAACACGCCGTTCAAGGTGGCCAGCGGCAGGCGGCTCACGAGCAGCCGGGTGGTGTGCTCCCCCTGCCGCCGCCACGCCCCGGGCACCCGTCCGACCACCCGCTCCAGCGTGCCGAACAGTGCCCTCACCGTCTCATCGGTCTGTGTCACCAGGCATCTCCCCCTGAACTCGCATGCCTGCCCCGTACGTCGCCCTGGCGTTCGCCACGGCGAGCAGCACAGCACAATAAAGCAGACACATCAGGAGAAAGAGGGCGACCCGCCCTCAGAACCCGCGACCTTTCCGACCGCGGGCCCGACCCGGTGGTGAATCACCCCAGGGCCCGGAGCAGGTCCGGGAGGGCCGGGCCTGCTCTCTGGGGTCCGGCCTAGCGGCCGGAGTTCTGCGGGGCGCCGCCGTTGTCGCGGCGGTCCAGCGCGATCTGCACGGCCTCGGCCGCCTTGTCCTCGTGGTCGTCGGCACGGTTCCAGGCATACATGTCGTACATGTCACTCATCTCGTTTCGCGGAAGCGTTCCAGTGACGCCGGACTCCGGTCGCGAATCCGACCGGGCCTGCTTTCGTGGTCCGGGTCGCGGACCGGACGAAGGGACTTACCGGCCGACAACGCGCCGAACACCGCGGCGAGTCGTCGACCTGCCCTAACAGGCCTCGCCGCGGCAGGCAATGAGTACGAGCACCTGGCGCATCACTCGCTACAGTACCCGAGGCGTCTCGTTGGATGTCCTACTATCTCGCATGCTGAGACGCAACAGGGCCGCCACCCGAACGGGTGACGGCCCTGTTGCGACGGTGGAGGTCAGTCCTCCAGGTCGACCGAGCGGCCGCTGTCGGCGCCGATCTCGGCCACGATCTGCTCCACCACGTCGGCGGGGATCGCGGAGTCGACGGTCAGCGCGATGAGCGCCTTGCCGCCCTTGACGTCGCGGGCCACCTGCATGGAGGCGATGTTGACGTTGTGCTCGCCGAGCAGCCGGCCGACCACGCCGACGATGCCGGGACGGTCGGCGTAGGTGAGGAAGCACAGGTGGGCCGTCGGCTCGATCTCCATCTCGTAGCCGTTGACCTCGACGATCTTCGTGATCTGGCGCGGCCCGGAGAGCGTGCCGGAGACCGAGACCTGGCGGCCGTCGGCGAGCACGCCGCGCACGGTCACCACGTTGCGCCAGTCGGGGCTCTCGGAGCTGGTGACCAGCTCGACCTCGACGCCGCGCTCCTTGGCCAGCAGCGGGGCGTTGACGTAGGTGACCTGCTCCTCGATCACGTCGGCGAACACGCCCTTGAGCGCGGCCAGCTCGATCACGCGGACGTCCTGCGCGGCGATCTCGCCGCGGACCTCGACGTTGAGCTTGGTGGCGACCTCGCCGGCCAGGGCGGTGAACACCCGGCCCAGCTTCTCGGCCAGCGGCAGGCCCGGCTTGACGTCCTCGGCGACCGCGCCGCCCTGGACGTTGACCGCGTCGGGCACGAACTCGCCCGCCAGCGCCAGCTTCACGCTCCGCGCGACCTGCGTGCCGGCCTTCTCCTGGGCCTCGTGGGTGGAGGCGCCGAGGTGCGGCGTGACGACGACCTGGTCGAGCTCGAACAGCGGGCTGTCGGTGCACGGCTCCTTGGAGAACACGTCGAGGCCGGCGCCGGCGACGCGGCCCTCCTTGATCGCGGAGTAGAGCGCGCCCTCGTCGACGATGCCGCCGCGGGCCACGTTGACGATGCGCACGCTCGGCTTGACCTGGTGCAGCTCCCGGTCGCCGATGAGGCCGAGCGTCTCCTTGGTCTTGGGCAGGTGGACGGTGATGAAGTCGGCCTGCTTGAGCACCTCTTCGAGGCTGAGCAGCTTGACGCCCATCTGCGCGGCGCGGGCCGGCGGCAGGTAGGGGTCGTAGGCGATCAGCTCGACGCCGAACGGCTGCAGCCGCTGCGCCACGAGCTGGCCGATCTTGCCCAGGCCCAGGATGCCGACGACCTTCTCGTCGAGCTCGACACCGGTGTACTTCGACCGCTTCCACTCGCCGTTCTTGAGCGCGGCGTGGGCCTGGGCCGTGTTGCGCGCGCTGGCCAGGATCAGGGCGATGGTCTGCTCGGCGGCGCTGGTGATGTTGGAGGTCGGCGCGTTGACGACCATGACACCGGCCTTGGTGGCCGCGTCGACGTCGACGTTGTCGAGGCCGACACCGGCGCGGGCGACCACGCGGAGCTTCGGGGCGGCGGCGATCGCCTCGGCGTCCACCTGCGTGGCGGAGCGGACGATCAGCGCGTCCACGTCGGCGAGAGCGGGCAGCAGCTGGGAACGGTCGGCGCCGTCGGTGTGGCGGACCTCGAAATCAGCGCCGAGAACGGCGAGGCCGGCTTCGGACAGCTCCTCTGCGACCAGAACGACGGGCTTGTTCACTGGTGTGGATCCTTAGGGCACGGCAGGCTTGCGAGGGACACGTCGACGGGCCCCCCGATGTCCAACAGAGTCTATCCACGCTTGTGAAAGCGTTCACGAAAGACCCATGATGTGAGACGCATCGCACGATGCGAGACGGCCCTCAGGCGTACCCCGGTGTCGGCAAACTCACTCACCCGGCTCACAACTTTGTCTTGATCGGGGGATTTCTTGGCCATTAGCCTGATAAGCCGTGGCCGACTACCTAGGGTTCGTCCTATGAGCATCGGGAATCCTGCGCTCGCCGACGTGCTCGCCCAGCATGGCTCCCCGCATCGCCTGCTGAGCGCTCTTGCCGACGGTGGAGTCCTGGTGGCAGTGCGTACAGATCGTTCCGTCGTCCTCGGGACGACCCAAGCAGGTGACCGGGTGTTGCTCGGTTACACCAGCCCCGCCACCTACGCGAGGCACCGCGGCAGTCATTCCCTGTCGGCCTGCGACGCCGACACCATCCTGGACATCCAGCGCGTCACCGGGGTGCGCGAGATCGTGATCGACGCGGCCGGACCAGCCGCCGCGGCCGTGCCCATCGACGATCTGCAACGTTTCCTCACCACGACGCGCACGGGGCCGACGCCCGTGTTGTCGGGGGCGGCTCCGGCCGCCTACGCGACGGGCGCGATGGCCACCGTGTCGCGCGGTGCCGCGCTGGCCCAGGTGGCTCCCCCGGTGCCGGAGGCGCCCTCGCTGCCGTGGGTGCCCGCGCCCCGGCCGCACCTCTCGGGGCCGATGCAGCAGGTCGATCCCGGTTACCGCCGCTGCGCCCACCCGATCCTGCCCGCGTTGCGCCAGGCCGTCGCGCAGTTGCTCATGGACTTCCCGCTCGTGCACCACGTCTGGATCTCCGAGGCGCGGACGGCCTCGGGGGCACCGGGGATCATGTTGCACGTCAAGGTCCACATGTCGGCCGCCGAAGACGTCGTACGCGACCTGCACCGGCTCGTCCGCGCGCGGCTGCCGCAGCTGGCCGCCTCCGGCGCGCCGATCCTCATGGCCCGGGTGGCCGACACGCGCAGTGAGCGCCGCATGATCGAGATCGGCGCTCACGTCGTGTGCGCCGACGTACGCGACTGACCGGCGGGCCCGCGAAAGTGGGCCCTACCGGACCGAGCCGCGTTCGGCTTCAATGAGCGCATGATCGCACCGGCGGCGACCGTGACCACCGTCCCGCGGAGTGTGCGCCTCGGCTACGGCGTGGGCTCCTTCTGCACGGCCACGGTCGGTGCCGTGCCGGGGCTCCTGCTGCTCTACTACATGACGAACTTCCTGGCCGTGCCCGCGTGGCTGGCCGGGGTGGTGGTGACCGCGCCCAAGATCTGGGACCTGGTCGCGAACCCGCTGGTCGGCCGCTGGTCCGACCGCACCCGCTCGCGCCTCGGCCCGCGCCGGCCCTGGATGCTGGCCGGCGCGCTGACGCTGCCGATCACGTTCTTCCTGGTCTTCGCCGGGCCTCCGCTCAGGGGCGCGCCCGCGGCCCTGTACGTCGGCGTCTGCTTCATGGCGGTGGCGACGGCGTACGCGTTGTTCGAGGTGCCGTACAAGGCGATGCCGGGCGAGATGACGCACGACTACCACGAGCGCACGTCACTGCTGCAGTGGCGGATGATCTTCATCGGCGTGGGCACCGCCATCAGCGGCGTGCTCGCCCCGGCCATCGCCACCAGCCAGGGCGAGGAGGGCACGCTCGCCAGCTACCGGGCGATGGGCCTGACCATCGCGGTGATCCTGCTGCTGTCGATGCTCGGCGCGTTCTTCGGCACCGCCCGCGCGCCCATGACCGGCGCGCCCGAGCCCGACGGGGGCGGGTGGCGCGAGCAGTTCGCCGCGATCAAGGGCAACCCCGCGTTCCTGTGGATCACGGTGCTGGCCTGCGTGCAGATGCTGGCGGTCAGCATGATGCTGGCGGCGGCGCCGTACTTCGCGACCTACGTCGTCGGCTCGCCGCAGGCCACGCAGACCCTCTTCGCCGCGCTCGTGGGGCCGATCCTGCTGACGATGCCGCTGTGGACGTGGCTCGCCAAGCGGCTCGACAAGCGCGGCGCGATGGTCCTGGCGGCACTGCTGTTCGCCGGCGGCACAACCGTCGCCATGGCCACGCCGCTGTTCGGCAGCGTGTGGGCCCACGTGTGGATCCTGCTGGTCGGCGTCGGGTACGCCGGGGTGCAGCTGCTGCTGTTCTCGATGCTCGCCGACGTGATCGCGGCGGACGCGGCCGGGAGCGGCAAACGGCGGGCGGGGGTGCTGACCGGCCTGTGGACGGCCATCGAGAACGGCGTCAGCGCGTTCGGCGCGCTGATCTTCGGCGTGATCCTGTCGATCGGCGGCTTCATCGAGTCGGATCCGAGCACGCCGGTCCAGCAGCCGGAGAGCGCGGTGACCGCCGTCCTCATCGGACAGACCGCGGTCCCCGCGCTGCTGCTCTTCGCCTCGGTCGCGATCACCCTGAGGTACCGGCTCAGGCCACCCGCCGCGCCAGAACCGGCCGCGTCCGGGTGAACGTCCCTGCCACCACCGCCGCCAGCAGCGGCAGCCCGATCACCAGCCCGGCCAGGAAGAGCCACGGGATCTCGAAGATCTCGGGCCTGGACATCTCGACGATCTCGCGACTGGACGGCCCCACGATGGAGAAGGTGTTCCAGCCCGCCCGGATCAGCGCGGCGCCGGCGACGACTCCGCCCGCCAGTCCCACGAGGGCCCCCAGCCCCGACAGGTACGCGGCCTGGGCCGCCACCACGAGCCTGCGCACCCGGGGCGCCGCGCCGACCGCGGTCATGGTGTCGAGGTCCTGACGCATGTCGGCCACCGCGAGGCCCGTGGCCGCGAACGTGCCCCCGAGCACCAGCACCATGGCCGCGCCGAGCAGCACGAGCAGCACGGTGAACGCCCCCTCGTCGCCCCTGCGCTCCACGTGGACCTGCACACCGGGGGTCACGGTGTTGAACGCCCGGAACAGGCGGGCTTCGTCGGCGGGGACGTGGGCGGCGTACAGGCGGTTCTCGACCACCTCGAACCCGGCCGCCGTCAGGGCGGAGGCGGGGATCAGCACGCCGGTCTGCGCGGCCTCGGGCGGGCTCGCCACCACCGCCGGCAGCCTGAGCGTCCTGGCCTCGAGAGAGGAGCCGGCTCGCGGCAGCTCCAGCTGAATCTCCACCGTGCCGTCGCGGACGATCTCGGGGTCGAACACGACGGCGCCGCCCCGCGCGAGCGCAGCCTCGGCCCGCTCGTCATGGCGTCGCAGCAGGAACCTCAGCACCCGCTCGTCGCCGACCGGCAGGGACGCGCCCCACCAGTCGGGCGGCACGCACCGGCTCCGGTCGGCGCACTGCGCGGGGCTCCACGCCACCCTGCCCCGCACCTCGTCGCCCCGGTCGTCCACCGCCGTCGAGACGGGGACCAGCTCCACGCCGGGCAGCAGGCGCTCCGCCTCCGCCTTCAGCCTGGACCAGCCCGCCTGGTCCGCGGTCTCCCAGTGGGTGATCGTCAGGGTGCCCAGGGGCTCGACGGAGGTGCGGATCGCCTCACGCTCGGCGTAGGTGCTGGCCATGACCATGCCGAAGACGACCGCCACCATCGTGGCCCCCATGACGGCCCCGGCGGCGGAGGACGTACGGACGCGGTGGCGGGCGGCGTCGCGGACGGACAGGCGCATCGGGAGCGGCAGGCGACCGGCGAGGCGGCCGGTCCGCCTGACCAGCCACGGCATCAGCGCGACCAGTCCGAGCCCGAGGACCACGGCGGCGACCACGACCGACAGCTCGTCGCGGCGCGCGGCGGCGACGCATCCACCGGCCCCCAGCACGACCAGGACCAGCCCGAGCAGGGGACGCCCCGCGCGGCCCGGCGGGTCCACCGCGGCGCGCCCGGCCAGCACCTGCGCCGGGCTCTGCCGGCTGGCCTGCACCGCCGGCACCAGAGCGGCGGTCACCCCGCTGACCACGCCGAGCGCCGCCACGCCGAGCACCTGCAGCCACGGGACGTCGAGCGGGCCGTGCGTCCAGTCCAGCAGACCCGCGCCGAGCCGCTCCATCAGCGCGCCGCCCGCGATGCCGAGCACGAGGCCGGTCAGCGCCGCCGCGCCGCCCAGCAGGAGCCCGTCGGCCAGCACCACGGTCTTGAGCTGCCGCGCCGAGGCGCCCTGGGCGGCGAGCACAGCCAGCTCCCTGCGCCGGCGCCGCAGCCCGACGGCGAAGGCGGGCCCGGCCAGCAGGACGGTCTCGGTAACGATGAGCACGACGGCGACGCCCAGCGAGACCGTTCCCTGCGTCACGAGGCCGCCGGACAGGGCGGGCTCCGAGCTCTCGCCGCCGTCCGGCGCGCGCTCGATCAGCGCCCGGGACTGCACGGCGAGACCCGCCTGGTTCAGCCGGCGGACGTCCGCCTGCTCCACCGGGCCGGAGGTGTCGGCCAGCCAGCCGCTGCTGTTGCCGTCGTTCTGGTGACCGAGCACGGCCTCCGGCAGTGCCGCCAGCTCGGCTCTGCCCGGGCGGTTGGGGTTCTGGACCACGCCGACCACGCGCAGAGGCCGGTTCTGGCGCGACACCGGGAGTGTGCCGCCCACCCGGACACCCCGGCCGGTCAGCGCGGGAGAGACCGCGACCTCACCGGGGGCGGCCGGGAAGCGGCCCTCCACCAGCTCCCGCATGCCGCGGGTCATGGGGTCGCGCAGGTCCACCTCCAGCACGTCCACCCAGTCGTAGCCGTCGGCCAGGCGTGCCTCGACGGTCTTCTGCTGGTAGCGCAGCAGGCGGCCGTCGAGCAGCGTGCCGATCTCGGCGGGCGTCCACTGGCGGTCGGAGCGCCGCGCCTTGCGCTGCCCGAGCATCTCCGCGCCCACGTCCTGCCGCACCCGGCCACGGGTCGGGAACGTGATCAGGCGCGCGTCGGCCGCGCCCAGCTCCGAGTCCAGCCGCTCGTACGGCGTGACGTCGGTCGTGGCGCGGCCGGTGATCAGCGCCGTGATCACCAGCACCGGTAACCCGATCATCACCATGATCAGCGCCGTGCGGCCCTTGGCGCGCAGCGCGTCCCTGCGGGAGATGCGCAGGGCGGCGCGGAACGCGCTCATCGGGCGCTCTCCAGGTGGACGCCGCCCGCCTCGGCGATGAGGCCGTCGCGCAGATAGACCACCCGGTCGGCCCAGGCGGCGTAACGCGGCTCGTGGGTGACGAGCAGCACCGCCGCGCCCGCGTCGTCGCAGCGGGAGCGGAGCAGGCGCAGGATCTCGTCGCCGGTGGCGGTGTCGAGCGCGCCGGTCGGCTCGTCGGCCAGCAGCAGCCGCCGCTCCCCCGCCAGCGCCCTGGCGATCGCCACGCGCTGCCGCTGCCCGCCGGACAACTCCTCGGGGAACCGCCCGGCGACCTCCTCGGCGCCGACCTCGGCCAGCGCCGCCACGGCCTCCGTACGGGCCTGCCGCGACCGTACGCCGTCGAGTTCCCTGGGCAGCATCACGTTCTCGGCAGCGGTCAGGGACGGGATCAGGTTGAGGTCCTGGAAGACGTAGCCGACACTCCGCCGCCGCAGCGCGGCCAGGTCGCGTACGCCTGCCAGGTCGCGGCCCTCGATCTCCACGCTCCCTGAGGTGGGCCGGTCGAGGCCCCCGGCCAGGTTGAGCAGGGTCGACTTGCCCGAGCCCGACGGCCCCATGACGGCGACCAGTTCCCCGGCCGGCACCTCCAGGCTCACGCCTCCCAGCGCCCGGACGCGCCCGTGCTCCCGGGTCACCTCTCGCAGCCTCACGACAGTCATGCGTTCTTCTCCTTGGACGCCTTGGACACGGCCTCGCAGTGGTCCAGCCAGCGCTGCTCCGCCTCGGCCTTGAAGATCAGCCCGTCGAGGACCAGCCGTTGCGCGACCCCGTCCGCGGCCCGTTTGGCACGGGTTAGCGCCTGCAGCGCGCGCATGGTGGCCATGCGCTGGGTGTGGATGACGGCGCCCACGTCGACGTCCGCGCCGGCCACGGCCATCGCGATCTTGATGGCGAGCTCGTCCCTGGGCCGGTCGCTCTGCGCGACCGGCGTGGCGAACCAGCGTTCCAGCGCCGCGCGGCCGGCCTCGGTGATCGCGTAGAGCGCGCGGCCCTGGTCGTCCTCGCCGGCCGGTGTGACGAGGCCGTCGCGTTCGAGCCGCGAGAGCGTCGTGTAGACCTGGCCGATGTTCAGCGGCCAGGTCGCCCCCGTCGACGCCTCGAACTCCACCCGCAGCTGATAGCCGTACCGTGGCCCGCCGCTCAGCAGCGCGAGGAGCCCGTGTCTGATCGACATGGATACCGAGTATGCATACCGAGTATGCCCGCCGCAACAGATCCGCGTATTCTGGACAGCACACGAGGTTCAGGCCGATACTCCCTACATGAGTTCCACGCATCCGCCCTTTCGCGCCTCGGACGGGGAACGTGACCGGGCGATCGACGAGCTCAGAGATCGCGCCGCGGAGGGCCGGATCTCACACGACACGTTCGTCGGCCGGGTGGACCAGGCGCTGCGCGCCCGCAACCGGGAAGAGCTCGACGAGCTGGTGGCCGACCTGCCGCGGCGGCCGACGTTCCGGCAGCGGCTGACCGACGCCGTCGCCTCGGTGTCGGAGTTCACCACCAGGCTGCAGTCCGCCTGGCGCAGGCCGCGCCTGCCCCGGCTGGCGCTGCCCGACGACGACCGGCCGCGTTACGTCGTGGGCCGCGGGTCGGCCTGCGATCTCGTGCTGTCGGACCTGACGGTCTCCCGCGTCCACGCCGAGCTGCGGCGCGCCGCCGACGGCGAGTGGATGCTGGTGGATCTCGGCTCGCTCAACGGCACCCGGCTGAACGGCTGGCGACTGGTGGGGCCGGCGCGGGTGAAGTCGGGCGACGAGGTGTCGTTCGGCGACTGCGGCTTCCTGGTGACGTCGGGACAGCCTTCCTAACATCGCGCTAATCCGCGATAAATACGGATATTTGCGGATTACAGGCTGACTGCGCTGATTCATGCTGCAGGCGATCCCCCAGTCACCCTTGGAGACCCCATGCGGCGCACCTCAGCCTCCCTCGTCGCGGGCGCGCTCGTCGCGGCCCTCGCGTGGGCGTCCGGACCTTCCTCCCCCGCCGTCGCCCTCGACCCCACCACGGGCGTCGCGGACCTGACCCAGGACATCAACCAGATCCTCAGCGACTCACGGCTCACGATCGCCCGCGCGGGCGTGGTCGTGAAGAGCGCCCAGACCGGCGAGGACCTGTACGCCACCGACGCCGGCAAGCTGCTCATCCCTGCCTCCAACACCAAGCTGTTCACCTCGGCCGCGGCGGCGGAGACGCTCGGCCTCGACTACCGCTTCCCCACCACCGTCCTGAACGCCGGCCGCAAGGCGGGCTCGGTGCTGACCGGCGACCTGGTGCTGCGCGGCACCGGCGACCCGACGATGCTGGCCGAGGACTACGACGCCCTGGCCGCGCAGGTCGCGAAGGCGGGCGTGAAGCTCGTCACCGGCAGGCTGGTGGCCGACGACACCTGGTTCGACGGGCAGCGGCTCGGCAACGACTGGGCCTGGGACGACGAGAGCGCCTACTACGCGGCGCCGATCTCGGCCCTGACCGCCTCCCCCGACCGCGACTACGACGCCGGCTCGGTGATCGTCGCCGTGGCCGCGGAGAACGGCGAGGTCAAGGTGACCACCACGCCGCCGACCGACTACCTGAAGATCGTCAACCGGGCCACGGCCGGCGACGAGACCGACGTGCTCATCCAGCGGGAGCACGGCACCCGCACCGTGGTGATCACGGGTACGGTGGCGGATTCGTACCAGGAGTGGGTGGCCGTGGACGACCCCACCGCGTACGCGTCCACGCTGTTCCGCCAGGCGCTGAAGAAGCACGGCGTCAAGGTGCTCGGCCCGACCGTCACCGGCGCCGCCCCCGAAGGGGCCAAGGAGCTGGCCAGGCACGAGTCGATGACGCTGGGCGAGCTGCTGGTGCCGTTCATGAAGCTGAGCAACAACATCCACGCGGAGATCCTCACCAAGGCCATGGGCCGCGAGGCGGCGAACCAGGGCACGTGGGCGGCCGGGCTCAAGGTCGTCACGGACTTCGCACGGGCGAACGGCGCCCAGGTGATCAACATGCGGGACGGCTCGGGGCTCTCGCGCCGCGACGGCTTCTCCCCCGCCTCGATCGCGCAGTTCCTGACCGCCGTACGGAGCAAGCCGTGGTTCCCCACCTGGTACGAGTCGCTGCCCGTGGCCGGCAACGCCGAACGGTTCGTCGGCGGCACGCTGCGCAGCCGGATGCGGAACACGCCGGCGGCCGACAACGTCCGGGCCAAGACGGGCTCGCTCACCGGGGTCACGGCACTGTCCGGCTACGTCACCAGCGCCGACGGCGAGCCGCTGGTCTTCTCCATCATGCTCAACCAGTACCTGTCGGCCTCGCCGAAGGACATCGAGGACCAGATCGCCGTACGGCTCGCGCAGTTCTCCCGGACGGCGGCGACCACCGACGTCAGCCCGTTGCGCGCCACCCAGGCGAGCCAGGCGGGAGACCTGGAGTGCTCGTGGCTGAAGCCTGTCGAGTGCTGACCCTCCGCTGAACGGCGGCCCTCCACGACGCGTGGGGGGCCGCCGCGGTTTACCGGACCCGACCTGGAGCTCCAGGTTTGCCATGGAATTTCAGTACAAAACCGACGCGGGGCGGCCAGAATTTCATTCGACGCACTTCAGCGGCGTCTTCGGACCACGAGAGCGCCGGGCTCAGCGCCGGCCCCACCCCCGAGCCGGCATCCCACCGCACGCCCCTTGCGCTCCCTCCGGGCGGACCCGGCCGCGTCCCACCCCGCACACGGACGGCGGCCGGGTCCGCGATCCCCCGCGCGGGATCACGCCTCGCGACGGTCGGAGAACCGGGCCAGCACCAGCGACTCGACCACGCCGACCACCGCGTACGCGAGCACGGACACCCCCGTGACCACCACGATGTCGGCCCACACCTCGTCGTAGCGGAACCCGCCGATCGCCCGCAGGATCTCGGCGCCGATGCCCTCCCCCGTGGCCAGCCACTCGGCGATGAGCGCGCCGATGATCGAGGCCGGCACGGAGATCCGCGCCGAGGCGAAGACCGCGGGCATCGCCGTCGGCACGGCCACCTTGCGCAGCACGGTCAGGCGCGTGCCGCCGTACGCCAGGATCAGGTCGGTGGCCTGCGGCGAGGCCGAGCGCAGCCCGAAGGCGATGTTCACCAGCGCGGGGAAGAACACCACGATGCCGCCGATGACCGCGACGCCCACCAGGTCACGCCCGAACACCAGCGTGATCAGCGGCGTCATCACCACGAGCGGCACCGACCGCAGCAGCATGGCGACCGGCATGAACGTCTGCTCGACCGTACGGAACAACACGAACGCCACCGCGACCACGCTCGCGGCGATCATCCCGGAGGCGAACCCGATGGCGGCGTCCCTGACCGTGATGCCGAGCGCGCCGAACACGGCGTCGCGGTGCTCCTGCGAGGCGGCGAGGTACTCCCAGACCTGCGGCGGGCGCTTGCCCACGAGCGGGCTGATCCCGAACGCCTCCAGCGCCAGCCACCACGCCGCCACGACGACGACCACGGACGGCACCAGCGGCCCGACCACCCGCAGCACGGTACGCCCGATCACAGCGCGCCTCCCGGCTCGGCCCGGCCCGACGACCAGGGTGTGACGACGCGGGCGACGAGCGCGACGATCGCGTACCCGAGCCCGGCGATGAGCCCGGCCACCAGCGCCAGCCCCCACGTGCGCGGCACCTGGAACTGCTGCTGCGAGATCATCAGCGACACCCCGAGCCCGCGGTCGTTGCTGCCGAGGTACTCCCCGATGATCGCGCCCAGCAGCGCCGACGGCGCGGAGATCTTCAGCCCGGCGAACGTGCTCGGCAGCGCCGAGACGACCTGCACGTACCGCAGCCTGGCCAGCCGCCCGCCGCCGTAGACGGTGACGAGGTCGAGACTGGCCCGGTCGGCCGAACGCAGGCCCAGCAGCGCGCCGATGAGCGTGGTGAAGAAGACGGAGATGGCCGCGAGGAAGACCACCGTCGCGTCGCCGCCGAAGACGACGAGCACGATCGGCCCGATGGCGAGCAGCGGGATGCAGTAGCTGATGACGGCGAGCTGGGTCGCCACGGCCTCCAGCCGGGGCACGAGCAGCACCAGCACCGCCACGAGGATGGCCAGCCCGTTGCCCCACAGGAAGCCCTGGACCGCGCCGGACAGCGTGGCGGAGGCGTTCGGGCCGTAGAAGTCCCAGCCGTCGCGGCCCATCGACTCCAGCACCGCCCACGGGGTCGGCACCGCGCCGCCGCCGGCGAACACGGTCACGGCCAGCACCCACCAGAGCGCGACCAGGGCGACGACCCCGAGCAGACCTCGCAGGCGTGTCATGACCCGTGCCCGAACAGCAGGTCGCTGAGGTGGTCGTGCAGGGCGTGGAACTCCGGGGTGCGCATCATGTCGGGCGTGCGCGGGCGCGGCAGGTCGATCTCCACCATCTCCACGACCCGGCCGGGACGCGGGCTCATGACGGCCACCACGTCCGACAGGAAGACCGCCTCGCCGATGCCGTGGGTGACCATGAGCGTGGTGGCGGGCTTCTCCGTCCAGATGCGCAGCAGCTCCAGGTTGAGCCGCTGGCGGGTCATGTCGTCCAGGGCGCCGAACGGCTCGTCCAGCAGCAGCACGCTGGGCTTGACCACGAGCGCGCGGGCGATCGACACCCGCTGGCGCATGCCGCCGGACAGCTCGGCGGGCCGGGCCTTCTCGAAGCCCTCCAGGCCGACGAGCTTGACGAGGTCCTCGATCACGCCGCGCTCGGGCTTGAGGCCGGCGACCTCCAGCGGCAGCCGGATGTTGGCCGCGACGCTGCGCCACGGCAGCAGCGCGGAGTCCTGGAAGGCGATGCCCAGGTGGTGGCTCCTGCGCAGCTCCTCCGGCGTCTCGTCGTTGACCCGGATCTCGCCCGTGGTGGGCTGCTCCAGGCCGGCGAGGATGCGCAGCACCGTGGACTTGCCGCAGCCGGAGGGGCCGAGCAGCGACAGGAACGAGCCCTTCGGCGTCCGCAGGTCCACGCCCTCGACGGCGGTCACGCCCTTGCCGAACGTCTTGCTCAGCCCGGTGACGCTGATACCCGTCATGCGAGCTTCAGGCTCGGGTCGGCCTGGTAGACCTCGTCCAGGATCGACAGGTCGAAGAGCTGCTCGCCCGTGATGGTCACGCCGGCCTTGGCCAGCGAGGCGATGTTCTGCTCGATCAGCTCGGGCGTCATCGCGAACAGGCCGTTCGCCTTGGAGTCGGGCGTGATGATGAGCTCGTTCTGCATCTTGGCCTCCTCGGTCTGCTCCTTGACGTCGAGGTTCTGGTCCTTGCCGTAGACGGTGGCGGCCAGCTCGGCCGACTTCGCGGGGTCGGCGACGGCGTCCTTCCAACCCTTGATCTCGGCGGTCAGGAACGCCTTGAGCTTGTCGCGCTCGTTGTCGATGGTCTCCTGGGTGACCGTGAACGTCTCGGCGACCAGCGGCAGCCCGGCGTCGGCGAGCAGCAGGTACGCCGGGTCATGCCCCTGCAGCCGCAGGTTGACCGGCCCGCTGGTCACGAATCCGACGTAGCCGTCGATCTGCCCGGAGGTGAGCATCGACGGGTCCGACTGGAACGGCACCCGCGTCACGCTGCCCTCGTCGATGCCGTTGGCCTTGAGCAGCGCGTTCCAGACCAGCTCGTTGGAGTCCTGGACGCCGATCTTCTTGCCGGCCAGGTCGCCGGCCTCCTTGATCGGCTTCCTGTCGTTGAGCGAGATGATCGCGAACGGGTTCTTCTGGAACGTCGCGCCGACGATCTTCAGCGGGGCGCCCTGAAGCACGGCGGGCGCGGTGATGGTCGGCGCCGAGATGCCGGCCCAGCAGCGGCCGGTGGCCAGGCCCGACTCGACCGAGGTGCCGGAGCCGCCGCCGGACAGCAGCTCGACCTGGCTGAACCCGGCCTGCTTGAAGTAGCCGTTGGTGTCGGCGAAGTACTCGCCCGCGAACTCGACGTTCTTCTTCCAGGAGAGCTGCAGCTTGATCGACCCGAACCCACCGCCGTCGCCCGATGTGGGGGAAGCCGTCGTGCCGCCGTCGCCGCAGGCGGCCAGACCGAGCGCCAGACCGGCCAGACCTGTCGTCCGGAAGAACGCGCGACGGTCGAGGGTAGCCATGATTCTCCTTGAACGGCCGGTGAACGTGCAGGTCAGGAAGGTATCGACCGATTATTACCATCATGTGACGATGGTTCGGGCCTGGCGGAGCGTCCGGGCAGCCTACAACCGGGAACCCGGGAAAACCGCTGGCGGGCCTCGTAGGTCCCTACGAGAGCGGCCGGTGAGGACCGTAGATCCCTCCAGCCGCTCCGGGCCTCGGGTAGCGTCGGGCTGGTCATGAGACTCGACGGAATCCCCCTGTGGGACGGTACCGAATACCGCGGCCCCGCCGACCTGAGCTGGGAGCCCGACCGGATCCTCGACGTGAGTCCCGCGCCCCCGCGGCACGACGACCTGTGCGTGATCCCGGGCCTGGTCGACACGCACGTCCACCTCGTCGGGTACGCCGGCCCCGGCGACCCGCCCGACTTCGCGACCTGGCCGCTGACCACCACCCGCGACGAGCAGGTGCTGCACGGCCTCGCCCACGCCCAGCAGGCGATGCGCCACGGCGTGACGACGCTGCGCGACCTGGCCGGCGACGAGGCCCAGATCGCGCTGCGCCGCGTCTTCGACGCCGGGGTGCTGCCCGGGCCGCGCATCCAGGTGCACGGCGTGGTGGGGATGACCGCCGGGCACAACGACCTGTTCGTGCCCCCCGCGGTGCCCGTCCCGCTCAGGAAGCCGGTGGCCGACGGCCCCGACGAGTGCCGCAAGCTCGTACGCACCTGGGCCCGGGCCGGCATGGACGGCATCAAGCTCACCACCAGCGGCGGCGTCCTGTCGATCGGCGACAGGAACCGCTGGCGCAACTACACCCGCGACGAGATCCGCGCGGTCGTCGACGAGGCCCACGCCCTCGGCATGCCGGTCGCCGCCCACGCCCACTCCGAGGACGGCATCCGCGTCGCCGTCGAGGAGGGCGTCGACTCGATCGAGCACGGCACGCTCATGAGCACCGACCTGGCCGAGGCGCTGGCCGCCCGCGGCACGCCGGTGGCCCCGACGCTGCTCATCAACGAGGCCATCGCGCAGGGCCGCGTCCCGGTCACGCCGGAGGCGCGGGCCAAGGCCGCCGAGCTGGTCGCCACCCGCGACGTCCTGCTGGCCCAGGCCGCCGCGCTCGGCGTGCGGTTCGTGCTCGGCACCGACGCCAACGGCCACCACGTGCGCTTCGGCGACCAGCTCGCCGAGGTCGTCCACATGACGCGGGTGCTCGGCCTGGACGCCGGCGCGGCGCTGCGCGCGGCCACCTCCGACGCCGCCGACGCGATCGGCGCGCCCGTGGGCCGGGTCAGGCCCGGCCTCGGCGCCGACCTGGTCGTGCTGCGCGGCCGCCCGTGGGAGCGCATCGAGGACCTGGCCGTGGCCAACATCGTGGCCGTGGTCTCACGGGGCCGCGTCGTCGCGGGCGCCCTGCCCTGACCGCAGCGCCAGATACAGGTCCGTACGGTCGCGCATCGACGACATCCGCCGCCCGGTGAGCTCCTCGATGCGCTGCATCCGGTAGCGCAGGGTGTTGACGTGCACGTACAGCTCGTCGGCGGCGCGCTGCCAGGAGCCGCACGTCTCCAGGAAGACGTCCAGGGTGCGCAGCAGCTCAGAGCCGTGCCGCGCGTCGTACTCCTCGACGGGGCCGAGCAGGTGGTCGCGGAACGAGCGCCGCACGTTCGCCGGCAGCGCGGCCAGCAGCAGGTCGAAGTTGTCGATGTCGGCGACCGACATGATCGAGACCGGTCCCGGGCCGTTCCGTGCCGACTCCATGCCGCGCCGGGCCGTCTCCAGGGCCTCGCCGAGCTGCGAGACGCTGGCGGTCATCTCGCTGATGCCGGCCGCGATGCTCGTGCCCGGCAGGGCCGCGATCAGGCCGCGCAGCTCGTCGGCCAGGCTCTTGCGCGAGGCCCGGCCGTTGACCAGCACGAT
This sequence comes from Nonomuraea aridisoli, assembly GCF_003236395.1. Taxonomy (GTDB): domain Bacteria; phylum Actinomycetota; class Actinomycetes; order Streptosporangiales; family Streptosporangiaceae; genus Nonomuraea; species Nonomuraea aridisoli. The sequence goes on from NZ_POUD01000015.1 coordinate 54,070, forward strand.
CGCCTCGCGCGGCGTGCCGCCCACGACGAGGTGGCGGCCCTTCCTGGCCAGTCCCTCGTGCAGCACCTCGGGCAGGTCGATCTCGGCGCCGCCGGTCAGCGTGACCGCCATGGCCGCCGTCGGCAGCCCGGGGTCGGCGCCGAGCAGCCGCAGGTGCGCCGACACCTCGCCGGGCGGGATCTGGCCCAGCACGTCGAGCAGCGTCTGCGCCCTGGCCCGCTCGGCCCTGCGCTGCTCGGCGGCGAACCCCTCGACGGTCACCACCTCGCTGATCGCCCCGAACGACTGGTCGGGGGCGGCCAGCAGCAGCGGCAGCCGCCGGCGTTCGCACGCCTTGACCAGCTGGTCCGGCAGCTCGCCGAGCACGATGAGGCCGACGACCAGGCCGGCGACGTCGCTGGCCCACAGCGCGTCGGCGAAGCGCTCGCAGTCGGCCGGCTCGCCGTACCAGACACCGCTGGTGAGCACCAGGTCGCCCGGCTGCAGGTAGCGACGGGGATCGGGCAGGTCCGTCGGGTACGCGCGCCGGATCTCGCGATCGAGCCCGACCTCGCCCGTGACCAGGCTCAGCCGTAGGTCCTCGCGTGCGAGCAGATCGGCCAGCCTCATGAAATCTGATGTTATGCCAGGTCAACGGGTGATAGTTCAGAGGTTCGCACGATACCTCCAACCTTCTTGGTCGGGTTTACTCGTCGTCATGCGTCCCAAAGCGGAACTCCACCTGCACATCGAGGGCACCCTTGAGCCCGAGCTCGTCGTCGAGCTGGCCCGGCGTAACCGGATCGACCTGCCGACCTTCGACGTGGAGGCCATCCGGGCGCGCTACTCGTTCGCGAATCTGCAGGCGTTCCTGGACGTCTACTACGAGAACATGGCGGTCCTCCGTACCGAGCAGGACTTCTACGACCTCGCCACCGCCTACCTGCGGCGGGCGGCGGCGCAGGGGGTGCGGCACGCGGAGATCTTCTTCGACCCGCAGGCGCACCTGAGCCGGGGCGTGCCGCTGGAGGTGGTGTTCGGCGGGTTGTCGGAGGCGCTGAAGGACGGCGGGCTGTCGGCGGCGCTGATCCTGTGCTTCCTGCGTGACCGGGGCGCGGAGGAGGCCGAGGAGGTGCTGCGCGCGGCGCTGCCGTACCGGGACCGGTTCATCGGGGTGGGGCTGGACTCGGCCGAGGTGGGCTATCCGCCGTCGTTGTTCCGGCGGGTGTTCGACGTCGCCGCCGCCGAGGGGCTGCACCGGGTGGCGCACGCGGGCGAGGAGGGCGGCCCCGACTACGTGTGGGAGGCGCTGGACGTGCTGCGGGTGGAGCGGGTGGACCACGGCATCAGGGCGATGGAGGACCCGCAACTGGTGGCCCGCCTGCGCGAGGAGCGGATCCCGCTGACGGTGTGCCCGCTGTCGAACGTACGGCTGCGCGCGGTGCCGTCCCTGCGCGACCACATCCTGCCCGCGATGCTGGACGAGGGGCTGGTGGTGACCGTCAACTCCGACGACCCCGCCTACTTCGGCGGCTACGTGGAGGACAACTACGCGGCGCTGCGGCAGGAGCTGGGGATGACCGACGCCCAGCTCGACCGGATCGCGCGCAACTCCTTCGACGCGGCCTTCACAGAAGTCCGTACGGACACAGTTAAGGGGCCCACCCCTGCGGGCAGGCCCCTTAACTAGGTTGTTCAGCCTATGAGGACTGAGTTCAGCGCGACGAGCACTCGACGGTGTCCGCGGCGGTGCCGAGGAGGAGCCCGCTCAGGAGCTCGTCGGTGTCGACGTTGATCAGGCCGTTGGTGTTGTTCTCAACCTCACGGCCGAAGACGTTCTCGTCGCCGCAGACGAAGAAGGCCTTGTCCGCGTCGTCGTGGCCCTGCGGCCAGTCGTTGGCGAGGGCGGAGCCGCCCGTCAGAACCAGCCCTCCGACGACCCCGGCGAGGATGAGCCCTGTCTTGAACATGAATGTATCTCCTCTGATACCGATTGACTACGCTCCGTAGCTACCGGGGGAAGATCTGCCCTGCGGTCTGATTCGAGAAACCGTGAGATCTTTATCCTTAACCAGCCCGTGTGCAACGCCTGTACAAAACCCAAACCGAGATCACGCGCTTTGGTGATCACGTGTGGCGGACCCGGCGCCCGGGCGGCGATCACATGACCTTTTCCCGACCATGGCGCAGAGCCCCCGAGCGAATGCCGCCTGGAGGAGGGTTCATGGTCACACGCGCCGTACGCCCCATTCCATTACCCTTGAACGCCGTTCTGAACTCGGCCGAATTCCCAGATATGCCCCTTACTACGGCAGGGTGAGGATGACCGGACCGTCGTCGGTGATGGCCACCGTGTGCTCGACATGGACGCTCCTGCTGCCGTCGGCCGAGCACACCGACCAGCCGTCGGAGTCCATGACGTACTCGTCGCCGCCGCCCGCCATGAGGCTGGGCTCGATCGCGATCACCAGCCCCGGCCGCAGCCGCAGCCCACGCCCCTGGCGGGCCTCGTTGGGGACGAACGGCGACTCGTGCATGGCCCGGCCGATGCCATGGCCGCCGAAGTCGTTCTGCATGCCGTAGCCGGCGCCACGGCCGACGGTGGACATGGCGTGGCCGATGTCGCCCATCCGGCCACCGGGCAGGGCCGCCTCGATGCCCGCGGCCAGCGTCTCCTCGGCGACCCTGATGAGCTTGAGGTCGTCGGCGCGCGGGTGCCCGACCGTGAAGCTGACCGTGCCGTCGGCGTGCCAGCCGTCGACGTAGGCGGCGCAGTCGATGCTGATCAGGTCGCCGTCGCGCAGCCGGTACGCCGTGGGCAGCCCGTGCAGCATGACGCCGTTGACCGAGGTGCAGATCACCCCCGGGTACGGCATCGCGCCGAACGACGGGTGGTAGCCGAGGAACGACGCCCCCGCCTTCGCCTCCTCGATGACCGCCCTGGCCACCTGGTCGAGTTGTTCGAGCGACACTCCGACGGCCGCGTGCTCTCGCACCGCCGCGTGGACGGCGGCGACCACGCGGCCGGCCTGCCGCATCGCGTCGATTTCTCCGGCTGACTTGAGTTCGATCACGGACCCTCCCGGCTTTCGATAACTATACCGGTATTATTATCACGGACCAGGGGGTGGTCAGACGGTGATGACGACCTTGCCGTGGGCGTGGCCTCGCTCGGCGTACGCGACGGCTTCGGCGGTCTCGGCCAGCGGGTGGATCCGGTCGATGACCGGGGTGATCTTGCCCGATTCGAGCAGGTCGCGCAGGGTGTCGAGGTCGGCCGCGTTCTCGCGCGTGACGAACGTGGCGAACCGCTGGCGGACGAAGGGGTTGAGCAGCTTCACCGTGATGATGCGGCCCATCGGGCCGAACCAGCGGCCGCCGGAGCCGCTGTTGGGGATGAGGACGCCCTCCGGGGCGAGCGCGCGCCGGCAGTCGGCGAGAGAACGGTTGCCCACGTTGTCGAGGATCAGGTCGTAGCGCCGGCCCGTACGGGAGAAGTCCTCCTTGGTGTAGTCGACGACGTCGGCGCCGAGCGAGCGGACGAGGGCGGCGCCGCCTGGGCCGCACACGCCGGTCACCTCGGCCCCGTACGCCCTGGCGAGCTGCACCGCGAACGTTCCGATCCCGCCCGCCGCGCCGTTCACCAGCACCCGCCGCCCGGCCCCGGCCTCGTCGCGCAGGGCGCGCAGCGCCGTCATGCCGGACGTGGGGACGGCCGCCGCCTGCTCGTACGTCAGCCCGGCCGGTTTGCGCGTCAGCGGCCCGGTCTCGCGGACGGTGACGTACTCGGCGAAGGCGCCACGGACGCAGCCGTAGACCTCGTCGCCGGGGCGGAACCGGGTGACCGTCCCGCCCACCGCCTCGACCTCGCCCGCCAGGTCGTTGCCCAGCCCGTGGACCTTCGGCCGGGTCAGCCCGGCGACGGCGCGCAGGACGTACGGAGTGCCGCGCATGAGAAACAGGTCGCCCGGGTTGACCGCGGCCGCCCGCACCCGGACGAGCACCTCGTCGTCGCCCACCTCGGGCTTGGGGACGTCGGTGAGCCGCAGGACGTCAGGCGGCCCGTAAGCCTCGTAGCGGATGGCCTTCACGGAGATCGCGCCCCCTCTTACACATGGAAGAAATTTCTGGCATGTGAAAGACGCTAGCTCCGCGAGGGCCGGCACGCACGGACTCAGCGGCCGGGCCACCGGCAAGAGAAGAGCGCGGCGGGCGGAGGTGCTCCCCCGCCCGCCGCGCTCGTGACACGGTCAGGCCTTGAGCCAGCTCATCATCGGGCGGAGCTTGGCGCCGGTCTTCTCGATCGCATCCTCGGCCAGCTCGGCGCGGTAACGCTTGAACTCCTGCTGGCCGCCGTCGAACTCCTCGACGAGCTGCCGGGCGAAGGTGCCGTCCTGGACCTCGGCCAGGATGCGGCGCATCTCCTGACGCGTCTCGTCGTTGACGACGCGCGGGCCGCGGGTGTAGCCGCCGTACTCGGCCGTGTCGGAGACCGACCAGTACATCTTCGAGATGCCGCCCTCGTACATGAGGTCGACGATGAGCTTCATCTCGTGCAGGCACTCGAAGTAGGCGACCTCGGGCTGGTAGCCGGCCTCGATGAGCGTGTCGAAGCCCGCCTTGATCAGCTCGGAGACGCCGCCGCACAGCACGGCCTGCTCGCCGAACAGGTCGGTCTCCGTCTCCTCCTTGAACGTGGTGCGCAGCGCGCCGGCCCGCGTGCCGCCGATGCCCTTGGCGTACGACAGCGCGAGGTCGAGCGCCTTGCCCGAGGCGTCCTTCTCGACGGCCACGAGCACGGGCACGCCGCGGCCGGCCTCGAACTGGCGGCGGACCAGGTGGCCCGGGCCCTTCGGGGCGACCATGCAGACGTCGACGCCCTCGGGCGCCTCGATGAGGCCGTAGCGGATGTTGAGGCCGTGGCCGAAGAACAGCGCGTCCCCCTCGACGAGGTTGGGGGCGACGTGCTCGGCGTACAGGTGGCGCTGGATGTGGTCGGGCGCGAGGATCATCGTGAGGTTGGCCTCTTCGACGGCCTCGGCCGGGGTGAGCACGCGCAGGCCGTCGTTCTCGGCCTTCTCGCGGCTCTTGGAGCCCTCCGGCAGGCCGACGCGCACGTCCACGCCGGAGTCGCGGAGCGAGAGCGCGTGGGCGTGGCCCTGGCTGCCGTACCCCAGCACGGCCACGTGGCGTCCCTGGATGATCGACAGGTCGGCCTGGTCGTCGTAGTAAATATCGGTCACTTGCTCTAAACCTTTCAGGCGGTACGGTCCAATGCCCTGAGGGACCGGTCGGTGATGGAACGGGCGCCGCGGCCGATGGCCACCATGCCCGACTGGACGAGTTCTTTGATCCCGAACGGCTCGAGGACCTTGATGAACGCCTCGAGCTTGTCGTGGGTGCCGGTGACCTCGATGGTCACGGCGTCGGCCGCCACGTCGACGCAGCGCGCCCGGAAGAGCTGGACGAGCTCCAGCACGTGGGAGCGGCTCTCGGCGTCGGCCTTGACCTTGATCAGCATCAGCTCACGCTGCACCGACTGCGACGGGTCGAGCTCGACGATCTTCAGGACGTTCACCAGCTTGTTGAGCTGCTTGGTGACCTGCTCCAGCGGCAGCTCCTCGACGTTCACCACGATGGTGATGCGGGAGATGTCGTCGTGCTCGGTGGGCCCGACCGCCAGCGAGTCGATGTTGAACCCGCGGCGGCTGAACAGCGCAGACACCCGCGCGAGGACACCCGGCTTGTTCTCGACAAGCACCGACAGCGTGTGTCTGGTCATTCCTCGTTCTCCCACTTCGGCGCCATGTTGATGGCGATCTGGATGGTGTCGTTGCTGGCGCCACCGGCGATCATGGGCCAGACCATGGCGTCCTGGTGGACGACGAAGTCGATCACGACGGGCACGTCGTTGATCTCCATGGCCTTCTCGATCACGGCGTCCACGTCCTCCGGACGCTCACAGCGCAGGCCCACACAACCATAGGCCTCGGCCAGCTTGACGAAGTCGGGAATGCGGCGCGTGGTCTGCAGGTCGGTGTTGGAGTAACGCTCGTCGTAGAAGAGCGTCTGCCACTGCCGCACCATGCCGAGATTACCGTTGTTGATCACGGCGATCTTGATCGGCACCCCCTCGATGGCGCAGGTGGCGAGCTCCTGGTTGGTCATCTGGAAGCAGCCGTCGCCGTCGATGGCCCACACCGTGGCGTCGGGGCGGCCCATCTTGGCGCCCATCGCGGCCGGCACGGCGAAGCCCATCGTGCCGAGGCCACCCGAGTTGATGAACGTGCCGGGCTTCTCGTAGTCGATGAACTGCGCGGCCCACATCTGGTGCTGGCCGACGCCGGAGACGTAGTACGCCTCGGGGCCGACGATCGCGCTCAGCCGCTCCATCACGTACTGCGGGGCCAGGGAGCCGTCCTCGGCCGTGTCGTAGCCCAGCGGGTAGGTCTCCTTGAGGCCGTTGAGCAGCTTCCACCAGTCGCTGTAGTCGCCCTTCTGGCCGGAGGCCCGGATCGCGGCGATCAGGTCGGTGATGACCTCTTTGCAGTCGCCGACGATCGGCACGTCGGCGTGGCGGTTCTTGGAGATCTCGGCCGGGTCGATGTCGGCGTGCACGACCTTCGCGTGCGGCGCGAACGACGACAGGTCACCGGTCACCCGGTCGTCGAAGCGCACGCCCAGGCCGATGATCAGGTCGGACTTCTGCAGCGCCCCGACCGCCGAGACGCTGCCGTGCATGCCCGGCATGCCGAGGTGCTGCGGGTGGCCGTCGGGGAACGTGCCGCGCGCCATCAGCGTGGTCACCACCGGGATGTCCGCCAGCTCGGCGAGCTCCAGCAGCTCGGCCGAGGCGCGGGCCTTGTGCACGCCGCCGCCGACGTACAGGACCGGGCGCCTGGACTCGGCGATCAGCTTGGCGGCCTCGCGGATCTGCTTGGAGTGGGGCCGGGTGACGGGGCGGTAGCCGGGCAGCTGCATGGTGGGCGGCCAGCGGAACTCGGTCTCCGCCTGCAGGGCGTCCTTGGAGATGTCCACGAGAACGGGGCCCGGCCGGCCGGTGGAGGCGATGTGGAAGGCCTCCATGATCGTACGGGGGATGTCGTCGGGGTCGGTGACCAGGAAGTTGTGCTTCGTGATCGGCATGGTGATGCCGGAGATGTCGGACTCCTGGAACGCGTCCGTGCCGATCATCGACGACGCCACCTGGCCGGTGATCGCCACGATCGGCACCGAGTCCATGAACGCGTCGGCGATCGGCGTCACCAGGTTGGTCGCCCCCGGGCCGCTCGTCGCCATGCACACCCCGACCCTGCCGGTGGCCTGCGCGTAACCCTCGGCCGCGTGCCCCGCGCCCTGCTCATGCCGTACGAGCACGTGCCGGACCTTGGTCGAGTCGTAGAGAGGATCGTAGGCCGGGAGGATGGCACCGCCCGGGATCCCGAACACTGTGTCGACTCCCACGTGCTCCAGCGCCCTGACCAGGGCCTGTGCACCTGTCATCCGTTCGGTCATCGGCTCGTTCCTTGCGTGGCTACTCGCTTAAGGACATAAAAAATGCCCCGTCCCACCGAACGGCGGGGCTGGGGCGGCGCGCAGGTCGTCGTGCTTCGCTATCGGCCCGCGCGCCGGCGAAGTACTACGAGAATCTCACTGCGAAGCATGCTCAACACCATAGCCGCTCCGAACGCCCCGGTGTCAACTTGGTGGACACCACGTCTCAAACAGTGAGACTCGTCCGCATCAGCGAGTCGACCCCGCGCGCCGCCATCGGACGCGCGACCAGGAAGCCCTGGCCGCGCGTGCAGCCCATCTGCTTGAGCAGCTCGAGCTGTTCGGGACGCTCGATGCCCTCGGCCACCACGGTGAGCCCGAGGTCGTGGCCGAGCCGCACGATCGTCCGGGTGAGCAGGGTCAGCGTGTCGTCGCTGCCCAGCCCCGCCACGAACGACGGATCTATCTTGATCATGTCGACCGGCAGCTGCCGCAGGAACGCGAGCGACGCGTAGCCCGTGCCGAAGTCGTCGATGGCCAGCCGCACACCGAGCGAGCGCAGCTCCGACAGGCGCCGGACGGTCTCGTCGGCGTCCTCGACCAGCATCTCCTCGATGACTTCCAGGGTCAGCGCCGAGGCGGGCAGCCCGCTCTCGGCCAGCGCCTCCGCCACGGTCTCGACGAATCTGGGCGCGGTGATCTGGCGCGCCGACAGGTTGAGCGACAGCCCGATGTCCCACGACGAGGCCCGCCAGGCGGCCACCTCGCGGCACGCCTCGCGCAGGATCCACTCGCCCAGCGGCACGATGAGCCCGGTGTCCTCGGCCGGGCCGAGGAACTGCTCCGGCGGCACGAACTCCGAGCCGCGCAACCAGCGCACCAGGGCCTCCACCGCCGTCACCCGCGAGGTGGCCAGGTCGACCACCGGCTGGTACTCGATCGCGAACTGCTGCTCGATCAGCGCCCGCTGCAGGTCGGCCGCGAGCTCCAGGCGGCGTACGACGTCGGCGTGCATCTGGGCGGCGAACACCTCGACGCGCCGGCCGCCCAGCGCCTTAGAGCGTGCCATCGCCACGTCGGCATTGCGGATGAGGTCGCCGGCCGGCATGTCGTCCTCGGTGAAGGCCACGCCGACGCTCGCCGTGAGCGCCACGTCGCGGTCGGCCACCCGGAACGGCTCCTGCGAGACCGTGCGCACCAGCCGCTCGGCCAGGTCGACGGCCACCTGCGCCTCGCCGCCGGTCTCCACCAGCACCGCGAACTCGTCGCCGCCCCACCGGGCCAGCGTGTCGTCGGCGCGTACGGCGCCGCGCAGCCGGCGGGCCGCCTGGCCGAGCAGGTAGTCGCCGCTGGCGTGGCCGACCGAGTCGTTGACCGAGGTGAACCCGTCGAGGTCGAGGAAGATGACCGCGACGTTGCCCGACGTGCGGCCGGAGAGCACCTCGCGGGTGCGCTCCTCGAAGTAGGCGCGGTTGGGCAGGCCCGTGACGCCGTCGTGGAACGTCAGGTGGGCGACCTGGTTGCGCAGGGCCTCCTGGTCGCTGACGTCTCTGGTGGTCACCAGCATGAGCTCGTCGCCGCCGACGTGGCGGGTGGCGACCGACTCGGTGGGCCGCCACGTGCCGTCGGCCGCGCGCACGCGGCAGGCGATCAGGCACGCGCCCGGCGACGGGGTCTCCTCGTCGGGGTGCATCGCGCGCATGGCGAGCTGGATGCCCGGCACGTCCTCCGGGTGGATGTAGTCGAAGATCGAGCCGCCGACCAGCTCGTCGGGAGGGTAGCCGTACGTGACCTCGACGCCGGGGCCCATCTCGTGGACGACGCCGTCGTGGTCGCAGATGAACACCACGTCGCCGGTGCTCTCGGCCAGCTCCCTGAGCTGGCGCTCGCCGGTGCGGACCAGGCCGCGCAGCCGGGAGTTGACCGCGGCGAGCACGAACAGGCGCACGAGCAGGAGCAGCACCACCGACACCGCGACCACCACGACGCCCGTCACGGGCTGCCCCGGCCGGCCGCCCGCCAGGTGGGCGAGCATCGTGCAGGCGGCCACGGACACCAGCACGAGCGGCGCCAGCGCGACGGCATGGCCGATCACGGCGCGGCCGGCCACCCGCGGGCGCGGACCCCACGGGACCGCCGCGAGCAGCAGGAACACGACGGGCGCGAGCATGACGCTCCACAACTGCGGCTCGCCGTCGCGCAGCCGGGCGACCGCCGTGCCGACCCCGGCCACGGTCATCGCGACCAGCACGCCCGCGCCGGCCACGCCGAGCAGCCAGGAGGACGACTTGCCGGTGAGCACCGGCGGGATCACGGCGCACGTCACCAGCAGCGCGAGCATCGGCGGCAGCAGGGCGAGCGTGAACGTGCCGGCGTCGCCCGTGTCGGCGTAGACCGACCGCAGCGCCACCACCCAGCCGACGAGGAAGATCGACGCCGTGCACAGGTAGGCGTCGCTCAGGCGCCGCAGGGCCGAGGCCGCGGGGAACACGCGGTCGGCCGCCACCAGCGCGCCGCCCGCCGTGACGACCGTACCGAGCAGCACGAACATGTCGGCGAAGTTGACGACGAAGCTCTCGGCGAACGGCCGCAGCGCCACCCCGGCGGCCCAGATGACGGCGCCGCCGCCCATCCAGCGTGCGGCCGAGGCCGTCTGACGGTCCGTGGCCGCCCGGCGTACCGAGACGACCAGCAGGGACGCGGCGGCGACCAGCGCCGCGAGGCCTCCGGCGACCGCGCCGGTGACCGAGGCAGGAGCGTGCGCCAGGAGCGCGGCGGCGACCGCCACCACGCCTGCGGCCGCTGCGGCGGCCGGCGGCACCCGTGGATCACGCCAGCGGATCACAGTCGTTGCCCATCCCGTCTCGTACTCTGCACCTGCGACCGCCGAAGTCCGGTCGATCACTTCGCCAGTGTGTGCGGTCGTGGGTGCGCGGGTGGTGACAACGCCGATGTCGTCACCGATCTGATAACCACACAGACCAATTGCCGCCAAGAACTCCTTGACAGTGAGTCAGGAACTTCCCGCAAGCGCAACCGTACGCACCGAAGGTCACGGACCTGACACTTTCCGGAATCCTCTCAGTACGCTTCGGTGATGACGTTGATCAGCTGCTCACCGGCGAGATAACGCTCCAGCTGGGCGCGCAGGAGGCGCAGCATGCGCCGCCCGGAGGCCGGGGTGCTGCCCGCGACGTGGGGGGTGATCAGCACGCCGGGCGCGGTCCAGAGCGGGTGGCCCTCGGGCAGCGGCTCGGGCGCGGTCACGTCGAGCGCGGCCCGCAGCCTGCCGGACTTGAGCTCCGCGACCAGGGCGTCGGTGTCGACGACGCCGCCCCGCGCGGCGTTGACCAGCACCGCGCCGTCCTTCATCCGGGCGAGGAACTTGGCGTCCACCATCCCCGCCGTGTCGGGCGTGGCCGGCACGAGCAGCACGACGACGTCGGCCGCGGGCAGCAGCGCGGGCAGCTCCTCCATGGCGTGCACGCCGTCGCGGGCGCTCCTCGCCACCCGGACGACCTCCACCTCGAAGCCGGCCAGGCGGCGCTCGAGCGCGGCGCCGATGGAGCCGTAGCCGAGGATGAGCACCGTCGAGTCGGCCAGCACGCCGGTGTGGCGGTAGGTCCACTCGCCGCGGCGCTGGGCGTCGACGAAGGCGGGGAACTCCCTGAGCACCGCGATCATCGCTCCGACCGCCCACTCGGCGGTGCCGGCGTCGTGGACGCCGCGCGCGTTGCACAACACCGCGCCCTGCGGCATGTGCGGCCGGTACGCGTCCACGCCCGCGGTCACGGTCTGCAGCAGCCGCAGCGAGGTCATCCTGGCCAGCGTCGCGGGCACGTCCGGCACGCCGAGCAGCGGCGGGATCCACACCTCGACGTCCGCCACGCCTTCCGGCATCGGGGACGTGCCGTCGTACACCACGCATTCGACCCCCGGAAGGTCACCAAGCGCGTCGGCCACCGCATCGGACGGAACCCAGGTCTTCATGCCGAGAACCTTACGACTCCGAGGGAAGTATGGAACACATGAGGAAGCTCTGGACGATCATGCTCATGGCCGTTGTCACCGCGTGTTCCGCAGGTGGCGAGGTGTCGCCCACGGCGTCCGTGTCGGCCCAGGCCGCCCCCGGAGAGCCGAAGGACGTGGCGACGAACTTGTCGGTGCCGTGGGGGATCGCGTTCCTGCCCGGCGGCGACGCGCTGGTGACCGAGCGCGACACCGCCCGCCTGCTGCGGGTGAGCCCGGCCGGCGACGTACGGGAGCTGGCCACGATCGAGGGGGTGCGGCCCGACGGCGAGGGCGGGCTGATGGGCGTGGCCGTGCGGGGCGACCAGGTCTTCCTCTACTACACGGCGGAGCAGGACAACCGGATCGTCCGCTACCGGCTGACCGGCGACACCCTGGCGGAGCCTCGGGTGATCGTGCGGGGCATCCCGAAGGGCGGCATCCACAACGGCGGGCGGCTCGCGTTCGGGCCCGACGGGCATCTGTACGCCACCACCGGCGAGGTCGGCGACGGCGAGCTCGCCCAGCAGCGCGACTCGCTCGGCGGCAAGATCCTGCGCATGACCCCGGACGGGGCGCCGGCGCCGGGCAACCCGTTCGGCACGCTCGTCTACAGCTACGGGCACCGCAACGTCCAGGGGCTGGCCTGGGACCCGTCCGGGCGGCTGTACGCCTCGGAGTTCGGCGCCAACGCCTACGACGAGATCAACCTGATCAGGGCGGGGGCGAACTACGGGTGGCCCGAGGTCGAGGGGCGCGGTGACGACCCGCGCTTCGTGAACCCGATCCTCACCTGGACCACCGCCGAGGCCTCGCCCTCGGGGATGGTGTACGCGGACGGGTCGCTGTGGGTGGGGGCGCTGCGCGGCGAACGGCTCTGGCAGGTCCCCTTGGGGCAGGACGGCTCGGCCGGCCGCCCGGTGGCCCACCTGACGGACCGCTACGGCCGTCTGCGCGCCGTCGCCACCGCCCCCGACGGCACGCTGTGGGTCGGCACCAGCAACAAGGACGGCCGCGGCTCCCCCCGCCAAGGCGACGACCGCATCCTCTCGCTCACCCCCTGAC
>NZ_POUD01000160.1 GCF_003236395.1 Nonomuraea aridisoli
GTCGTGGTGGGCAGGGACGGGCCTGTCATGAGGAAACCCCCTGGACGAAGCGCGGATCGAAGAGGCCGTCGAGCGACGGCTCCGTGTCCGCCAGGCCGGCGGTGGTCAGGAAGGCGGCGATCTCCTTGGCCTGGCGTTCCAGATCGCCCGACGCGAACGCCTCGCGGTTCTGCTCCAGCGTGAAGATCGTGGTGCCGGCGTCGTAGTCGGCGTACGCCTGCTCGCTCACCCCCGCCCGCCGGGCCATGATCGTACGGGCCTCCGCCGGGTTCTCCCTCATCCAGGCGAGGGTGTCGAACCACGTCTTGACCAGCCCCTGCACGACCTCGGGCCGCGACGTCGCGAGCTCGCGCGCGACCACCAGGTGGTCGGGGATGGCGCCGGGGAAGTCCTTGGAGGTGGCGATCGCGGTGGAGCCCGGCAGCTCCAGCGCCGTGGTCGTGAACGGCGCGAACACCCCGACCGCGTCCACCTGACCGGCCTTGAACGCGGCCGCCGCCGCGTCCGTGGGCAGCGGCTTGAACGTGACGTCCTTCTCCGTGAGCCCCGCCTTGTCCAGGGCGAGCAGCAGCAGGTAGTGGTCGACGGTGCCCTGCTCGGCGGCGACGGTCCTCCCCTTGAGCTGGGCCACCGAGGTGATGCCCGCCCGGGCGATGATCTGGTCGTTGCCGGTGGAGTTGTCGTTGACCAGCACCACCGTCTGCTCGGCCCCGCCGGAGACGGAGGCCAGCGTGTCGTTGAGGGTCTGGCTGTTGGCGTCGACGGCGCCGGTCGCCAGGGCGGTGAGGCTGTCGGTGTAGCTGTCGAAGTACTTGAGGTTCACCTTCACCCCGTTCCTGGCGAACAGCCCCTTCTCCTCGGCCACCTGCCACGGGAACCAGCCCGGCCAGGCGGAGAAGCCCAGGGTGACGGCCCCGTCCGCGGCGGAGGTTCCGGACGGAGCGCCGCCGCAGGCCGTACAGGTGACGGCGAGCAGGACGGCGAGCAGGAGCCTGCGTGTCATGACGTGGCATCCTCCACGGTCGACGGCTTGTCCGACTGTCCCTTTGCCGGGTTCTTGGACGGGAGGTGCCCCGACCGGACCAGGCACCCGAGCGTGTCGCAGATGACGCGGGTGGCGATCAGCGAGGTGATGTCGGCGTTGTCGTACGGCGGGCTGCACTCGACCACCTCGATCCCGGCCAGCGGCCGGGCGTCGGCGATGAGCTGGATGAACTTGAGCACCTCGCGCGGCAGGAACCCGCCCGGCTCCGGCCACCCGGTCCCCGGCACGAACGCCGCGTCCAGGCAGTCGACGTCGAACGACAGCCACACGGCCTCGGCGTCGCGCCAGGCGACCTCGAGCGCCCGTTCGGCGGCGGCCTCGATGCCCATCTCGACGCAGTCGGTGACGGTCATGATCGTGGTGCCGCGCTCGCGCCCGACCTTGACGCCGGGCCGGGGCGCCTGCCAGCCGCCGATGCCGATCTGGACGAGGTTCTGCGGCGGCACGTTCGGGATGTCGGTGGCGTGGAACCACGGGGTGGTGTGCATGCGTTCGTCGAGGTCGGTCTCCTGGGTGTCCACGTGCCGGTCGAAGTGGATGATCCCGAGGTTGCCCGACAGGTGCTCGGCGACGCCGCGCACGGTGGGGTAGCCGATCGAGTGGTCGCCGCCGAGCACCACGGGGAAGGCGCCGCTGGCGTAGACGTGCGAGACGGCCTTGGAGATCTGGTCGAAGGTCTTCTCGATGTTGCCGGGGATGGTGAAGACGTCGCCGAGGTCGGCGATGGTGATCGACTCGCGCAGGTCGACGCCCAGCTCGAAGCTGTAGGGGCCGTACAGGGCGGAGATGCGGCGGATGCCCTGCGGCCCGAACCTGGTGCCCGAGCGGTACGTGGTGCCGCCGTCGAACGGCGCGCCCAGCACGGCGACGTCGTAGTCGCCGCAGGTGCGCACGTCCTCGACGTACGGGGCCTTGAGGAAGGTGTTGATGCCGGCGAAGTGCGGCAGCTCGCCGCGGGAGAAGGTCGGGATGCGCCGGTCCACGATGGAGTCGGCGCCCTGCAGGCCGAGCTCCAGGGCCCTGGCGACCTCGCGGTCCCAGGCGGTGGTGGGCAGCTCGGCCTCGCGCTCGACGGCGAAGGCGGCCTCGGGGCCGTAGTTCTCGTGGACTTTGCGGGGGTGCCAGTGCATTCGAGCTCCGAATGATCGGCGCCCGGCCGGAAGGCAGCCAGGCGCTATGGCTGACCTCCCGGGCTTTTGTCCCGCCGTGGAGCGGCCCCGGTGGATGCGACGGGGCCGCCTGCACCTCTCGGACCAGACCCGTGGGACACGGCGGAACCCTAGGTGCGCCTCACGCTGTCGGTGAGTCCCTTTCAGTGCACCTCCGAGGTGTTTCCGCCCTGTTAAAACCCTGTTCCGGTCGCCTTACCTGACGGCGGGGCGCGTCGCGGTCCGCCGTCAGGCGAGGCGGGGCGTCGCGGCCGGGCGACCGCCGCCGCCCGGCCTGCTCCCGGTCAGGGGCGGTATCTGAACAGGTTCGCGCCCTCGGCGAAGTAGACGTCGCCGGACCCGTGCACGGCCAGGTGGCTCACCGGCCCCTGCCGGAGCACGGTCCGCTTCTCGGTCCTGGGGTCGAGGGCGAACAGGCCGCCGTGCGCGCCGTACAGGAGCCGGTCGGCGGGGTTGTAGGCGAGCTCGCCACTTGTGGAGGCGCCGTCCGACAGCGTGACGCTGGTGACCACCTTGCGCGCCTGGACGTTCACGGCGAACACCGTGCCGCCCGCGATCCCCCACAGGCGGCCGCGGTCGTCGAACGTGAGCGCCGGGACGGCCGGCTTGCCCGGCGCCGGCACCAGCTCCCACAGGAGCCGGTCGTGCTTGACGGACCAGGCGAAGATCTTGGCCTCCGGCTGGGTGGGCGGGGTGGCCGTCTGGCCGCTGTGGATGGAGGTGCCGCCGTACAGGACTCCGTCGCGGTAGGCGAGGGAGACGATGCTCTGGTCCTGGACGACGTTGCGCTGCGCGTGCTTGAGCTCGCCCGTCTCCGGGTCCCACAGCGCGAGCACGCCGCCGAGGTGGCCGAGGTCGGGCATGGTGCCGGCGGCGAGATAGCGGCCGGCGGAGGTCAGGGCGCGCGGCCTGATCTGCTTGTCGGTGTGCAGGTCGAAGAGCCGCGCCGGGTTGTCCGCCGCGCCGGGGTCGGGGCTGGGCGAGTACTCGGGACTGTGCCAGGGCAGCTCAGGGTCGTAGGCGTAGACGCGGGCGTCGGGGTAGGCGCCGACGTACAGCTTCCCGTCGTGCTCCGCCAGGGCCTCGGTCTGGCTGAACGTGTGGAACTCCTCGCGCGCGCCCGTCTCCGGGTCGAGGGCGGCGAAGCCGCCGTTGAGGAACCCTCCGGTGTAGACGCGGCCGTCCGGGCCCTCGGCGATGGCGGTGATGTCGATCGGCTCGCCCTGGACGCCGGACTGGAGGAACTCCCGCGCCCCGGTCTGCGGGTTGTAGCGGAACATCATGCCGCGCCAGAGCAGGCCGACGAGGCTCTTGCCCGGGTAGTCGGGCAGGTCCAGCTCGGCCCAGCCGATGCCGCGCGTGTTGGCCACCCGGCCGGTGAACGGCATCCCGGTCGAGGTGGTCTCCCGGGTGCTCGGGTCGTAGCGGACGAGTTCGCCGCCCTTGATGAGGTAGATCCCGCCCTGGTCGTCCGGCGGTGACACGTCGAGCCCGTGGGCGGCCTCGATGACGTCCACCCAGGCGCCGGCCGCGATGTCCCACACGTGCAGGGGGCCGGGGAAGGCGCTGCCGAACCTGACGTACAGGTGACCCTGGACGACGTCCACGTCGTACGCCCACGCGTCGGTCAGGTCGGCGCCGGGCGGCGCGGGCAGCCGCTCGATGGCACCGGTCACCGCGTCCACCTCGAAGACGGCGGCGGGGTTCTCGGTGCCGGTGTAGATCTTGCCGTCGGCGTAGGCGATGCTGCGCACGTAGACGTGGTCGGGCGAGATCCGGCCGTAGTCGCGCACGCCGGTGGCGGGGTCGTAGGCGAACAGGCGCCCGCCCGGGTAGGTGCCGCCGTAGACGGTCGAGCCCTCGCCGGCGGCGACCGACCAGATGAAGCTCTCCGAGGCGATGGGGCGGCCGAGGTCGGTGACGCCGCCGTCGCGGGTCCAGCGGTAGAGGTGGCCGGCGCCGTACGTGCCGGTGTAGACGCTGCCGTCGGAGGTCGCGGTCACCGCCCAGGAGCCGTCGGCGCCGGGCAGGTCGTAGCGGGCGGCCGTGGCGCCGGTGGCGGGGTCGACGGCATTGAGGTGCGCCGGCGACCCGGAGGAGACGGACCAGATCACCGGGTCGCCGGCCGGTCCCGGGGCGACGGTGCCGCCGATGAGCAGGACGTCCTGCAGCGGCACGCCCAGGTCGGTCACCCGGTCGTCGGCGTGCGCAGGGGCGGCCGGCCCCGCCAGCAGCAGCGCCGCCAGGCCGGCGGCTAATGCTCTTCTTATTAAGGTCATGACCGAAACCTAGGAACCATCGCGGCCTCCGTCAATGGTTCCCAAGTTTCGGCTGGGGCCGTAAGTCAGAGGTGCCGGCGGAACAGTTCGGTGCCCCGGAAGTAGTAGAGGTGCCCGTCGCCGCCGGTGACCAGCTGGGAGACGCCGTCCCCGGCCAGGGCCGTCGCCTTCCAGGTGCGCGGGTCGATGCGCCACAACGAGCCCGCCATGGCGGCGTACAGGTCGTCGCCGCGGAAGACGAGGGCCCGGTCGGCGCCGTACCGCGAGGACTGGCGCGGGAAGAGGGCGGCCACCCTGGTCACCCGCTTCGCCTCGGGGAGGTAGACGAACAGGTGGCCGTCGGCCAGGCCCCAGATGCGGCCCTTGGCGTCCACGGTCAGGGCGTTGACCGAGTGGGCGCCCTCGACCGGCACGACCGAGGAGACGACCGCGCCCGTGGCGGGGTCGAAGACGAACAGGCGGGCGCTCGTGGCGACCGGGTCGATGCCGTAACCGCCGTGCACGGACGTGCCGCCGTAGACGAGACCGTCGCGGGTGGCCAGGGAGACCACGCTCTGATCGGGGACGACGCCGCGGTGCACCTCCACGGTCCGCGTCCGCGGGTCCCAGAGGGTGAGCGCGCCGCCGAGCCGGCCGGACTTGGGCACGCTGCCCACCGCCACCCGGTCGCCGACCTGGACGAACGCCTGCGGCCGGTCCTGCTCCTCGCCGATCGTCACCGGCGCCGGGTTGGTGCCGTACGCCCACGGCCGGGCCGGGTCGTAGTCGAGCAGCTCGCCGTTGGGGTAACGCCCGTAGACGACGTGGTCGCCGTACCGGCCGAAGCCCTCGACCTGGCCGCCGGAGGAGAGCAGCGTGTACGCGCCCGTCGCCGGGTCGAAGCGGCTGATGCCGGGCGGCGAGAGGAACCCGCCGGCGTACACCTCGCCGCCGGGTCCGGCGCCGATCGCCTGGATGGGGTTGGCCGACCCCTCGAGCCCGGACTCGCCCAGGTAGCGGGTCTTCTTGGTCTCCGGGTTCCAGATGTAGATCCGGCCGTAGTAGTACGTCATGGACAGCGACCTGCCGGGGAAGTCCGGGTCGTCCAGCTCGATCCACGCCCAGGCGCCGGGGAACGCGTTCGGGCCCCAGCCCACCGGCGTGTAGGTGTGGGTGTCCAGGTCGTACTGGACGACGCCCTCGGCGGCGATGCGGAAGTAGACGTACCTGCCGGTGGGGTCGGGCGTGGAGACCGCCCGCGCGCTGATGCCCTTGACGACGTTGACGAACCTCTTCCCGGCGGTGTCGTAGAACAGCAGGTCGTTGGAGGGTTGCACGCGCAGCAGGAGGAGGTCGCGGGCGCGGGTCATGTCGTAGACGACCTCGCTCGTCGCGTACTCCGCGGGCAGCGGGATCTGCTCGACCTGGCCGCTCGCGCGGTCGAACCTGGCCAGCCGGGCGCGCGGCTGCGTGCCGAAGTAGACGGAGGTGTCGTCGACGGCGAGGGCGCGGCCGTACGTCTCCCCCGGGACGATCTGGCCGTGATCGGTGAACTCGCCGGTCCCGGGGTCGTAGGAGAACAGCAGCCCGCCGGGGTAGGTGCCGCCGTAGATCACGCCGTCGGGGGCGGCGGCCAGCCGCCAGACGCCCTCGCCGGGGAACGGCGTGCCGAGCGAGGTGATCGCGGCGTCGCCGGGCTTCCAGCGGTACGTCTGGCCGCTGGTCATCGCGAAGTAGACGGTGCCGTCGGCGGCGGAGAACGTGTTGGCCCAGCTGTCGGTCCCGCCGTCGGGCACGCGCTGCTTGAAGACGACCTCGCCCGAGCGGATGTCGGTCGCCTGGAACATGGCGTTCATGTAGGAGTTCCCTGCGGTCACCCAGTACGCCTGCGGGCGTCCGTCGGCGTCCACGCCCTGGGACTGCTCCTGGGAGAGGATCCTGTTGGCGATCGGCTGACCGAGGTTCTCCTCGCCGGTGGTCTCCGCGTACGAGGTGCCCGGCAGCGCGCACACCATCAGGACCATGAGCAGCGCCAATAACCCACGTTTCACGATATTTCCCCTAATTTCGGCTAAGACCGGAATCTAAGAGCGTCGCAGTGAGCCGTCAAGAGAACCGGGATTACGGTGTCGCCCGATATCGTCAGGCGGTCCAGCGGAGCCGTTCCCTGGTGATCTCGTGCCGGAGGGGCTCGCCGGACAGGAACCTCGCGATCTCCGCCACCGTGGACCTGCCCTGCCGCTCGTGGCCCTCCACGGTGGCCGCCGCCTGGTGCGGGGTGAGCAGCACGTTCGGCAGGGCGCGCAGCGGGCTGTCGAGCGGCAGGGGCTCCTCGTCGAAGACGTCGAGCGCCGCGTCGATCCGGCCGGCGCGCAGCTCGTCCAGCAGGGCGTCGGAGTCGACCAGCCATGACCGGGCCGTGTTCACCAGCGCCGCGCCGTCGCGCAGCAGCGCCAGCTCCCGGCGTCCGAGCAGGTGACGGGTGGCGGGGATGGCGGGGGCGTGCAGGGCGACGACGTCGCTGCGCGACAGCAGCTCGTCCAGCGGCACGAGCGTGGCGCCCAGCGCCGCCGCCTCGGCCGCGTCGACAAGCGGGTCCGTGAGCAGCAGCTCAGCGCCGAGCGGGCGGACCAGCTCCAGGTACGCCCGCCCGGTGCGCGACGCGCCGACCACGCCGACGACGCTGCCGCGCAGCTCGCGCGCCGGCCTCGCCGCCGCCCTGGTCTCCTCCCACCCGCCGCCGGAACGCAGCCGGTGGTCGAAGCGGTGCACCTGGTGGAGCAGGCTGAGGGTGAACGTGAGCGCCATCTCGCCGACGGCCGGCGCCATCGCCGCCCCCGTCTGGGTGACCCGGATGCCACGATCCCACAGGGCGTCGCTGACCAGGAAGCCCACGGCGGCGCCGGTGTGCGCGACGAGCCGCAGCCTCGGCGCCCGTTCCAGGGCCTCGGCGTCGAGCCGCGGCGTCTCCCACCCGGTGACCAGCACCTCCGCCTCCTCCATCGGGACGATCGGCCCGAGCCTCACCAGGTCATCCCAGATCGGCGACGGCAGGAACATCTCCCGCAACTCAGGCGTCAGGGAGAGAGCGATCATGAGGGTCCTTTCACACGGGGGGACGGGGAGAGCGGACTCGAGCATCTCAGACCCCTGGACGGCGGAGTCGTGGCGGCGGCACGTCACCCGGCGGAGGACGACTCCAGGACGAAGGGGCGAGGGTCGCCGGCGAGGGAGGCCTTCGCCGCGGCGCCGAAGCCGTCGGCGACGATCTCGATCTTCCCGGCCTCGATCCCGTCGAGTGCGGTGCGGACGATGTCGGCCGGGTCGTTCAGCACGCCGTCCGGGAGCGCGCCGCCCAGAACGTCGTCCGCGTGGGCTTTCATGGTCGCGGTGGCCGTCGGCCCGAACACCAGGCCGGTGACGAGGGTGCCCTGGCCGGCGAGTTCGAGCCGGACGCCGTTGGTGAGGCTCCACTGCGCGGACTTGGCGGCGGCGTGGGCGTTGTTGCCGTCGTAACTCCGCGGCGATGCACGCCGTCACCGCGGGCGGCGCGTGGCTCACCGTCGCGGGCCGTGAGCCGCGGGAGCTGGCCGCCGGCCCGTGCTCAACAGCCTGGTCGACATCATGCTGATCCAGGTGCTGCGCGCCTGGCCGGACGCCGGGCCGCTACCGCGTCGCCGCCCGCGACCGCGCGCCCGTCCGCTGATCGGGCCGGACCGCCCCCCGGAGAAGCGGGCCGACCGGTGTGGGGGCCGGTCAGGGCGTGATGGTGGGGCAGCGGGGGTCGAGGGTGATCCTCGCCAGGTCGCGGCCGGCGAGGGCCCAGGCCTTCCACGAGCCCGGCTCGAAGTGGAGTTGCGGGTTGGTGTACCACTCGTCGCCGAGCCCGGTGGCCAGGAGCTTCGCCTCGGTCCCCAGCTCGTACGCGTTGCCGCCGCCGAAGAAGACGGAGGTGAAGACCCTGCCCCGGTGCGTGGTCAGCTCGCCGTAGCCGGAGAGCTTGCCGCGCCGCACCACCTCGCGGGTGGCGAGGTCGAGGGCGATCCAGGTGCCCGAGTCGCGCTTGTAGACGCCGTACAGCAGACCGTCGTGCGCCTTGACGTCCTGGAAGGTGCGGTGGCCGGGGATCGGGTCCACCTGCCAGAGCACCTCGCGCCTGGTCAGGTCGAAGGCCGCCACGGACGCGGACGTCGCGACGGGCGGGGTGCCGCCGCCGCCGAGCACGTCGCCGCCCAGGTAGACCACGCCGCCCTCGGGGTCGACCGACAGGCTCATGAGGCTCTGGCCCGGGATGACGCCCTTGTGGACGTCGATCTCGCCGGTGTCGGGGTCGACCACGGACAGGGCGCCTTCCAGGTTGGCGCCGAGCGGGGCGCTGGCCACGACGAGCTTGTCGGTGACCGGGTCGTACTCGATGTCCCAGGGGCGCTGCTGGCCGTGGCCGAGGTAACCCAGGCCGCGCACCTCGTCGGTGCGCAGGTCCACCGACACGATCTGCCCACTGGGGTAGATGGCGGCGTAGATCTTCTCGCCGCGCCGTACGAGGTCCTTGGGCTCGCCGGGCATCCGGAATCTGCGCTTGTCACCCGTGCGCAGGTCGCGGACCTCCATCGAGAAGTGGCCGCCGACGTACACGGCCCGGTTGGGGACGAGGAGCATGCTCTGCGGGCGCTCGGCCCCGGCGGGCAGGCCCGCGTCGATCAAGTCGGCCAGCTCCGACGTGCCGGTGCGCAGGTCGAGCCACCACATGCCGCCGCTGCCCGCGAACCCGAGCAGGGTGTGCTCGTCCAGCAGCTGCACGCGCCTGGTCTCGTCCCCGGGGGACGGCGGTTCGGCGATCTTCGTGAACCCGGTCTCCCCCTGGCCGAGGCGGTGGACGGCGCCGTCGGGACGGGAGGTGGCGTAGACGGTGCCGTCGGCGGCGGTCGTCAGCACGTCGAGGGTGCCCTCGGCGAGGGAGACGCGGCGCTCGCCGGTGCCGTCCTTACGGATGTCGATCAGCGTGGCGCCGGAGGTCGCGAGCACGCGGTCGCCGTGCTCGGCGACGAACCCGAACCCGGTGGGCCCGCTCGCCAGCTCCCGCACCGTGCCGTCGGCCCGGCTGATCCGGACGAGCTTGGCCTTGTCGAGCAGGCCCGCGTAGACGAAGTCGGCGTCGGCGGCGACCGCGCGCGCGTACCGCTCGCCCGGGGCGAGGACGCCGAAGTCGCGTACGGCGCCGGTGGCGGGCACGTACTCCCAGACGCGCCCGTCGGGGTAGGTGCCGGCGTAGAGGGTGCCGTCGGGGGCGGCGGCGAGGCTCCAGATGTAGCCGCCGTTGCGGCCGAACGAGCGCACGTGCTCGACCTGCCCGGTGGCCGGGTCGAAACGGTAGAGGTCGGGCACCGGGTACGTGCCGGCGTAGATCTTGCCGCCGGACACGGCCGTGGCCCAGGCGCCCTCGGGCTCGCCGGTGGCCGGGCCGTCGGGCAGCGTGACGCTCCTGACGACCTTCCGGGTGGCGAGGTCGATCTCGGCCAGCACGGGCGGCTTGAGCCCGCGGGTGACGACGTACGCGTGCCCGTCGTGCACGGTCGCGCCGACGATGGCGCCGGTGACCGACGCGGAACCGAACCGCTCCACGGCGGGGGCGTCGCAGGTCGCCGCGGCCTGGGCGACGGGTCCGGTGAAGAGCGCGGGTAAGAGCGCCACCAGAGCGATCATGACGGACCGGAGCACGGGCCACCTCGTTTCTCAGCATTTTGGCCCCGACCGTAACTGCCGAAGTTCGCCCACGTCAACGTCTATGGACATTACGGCCTAGCCCGTTATAGCGTGCGGCGAAAAACGTCCCCCGGGAGCCCGCGCATGATCCCTCGCCGCCGTTTCCTCCAGGCCGCCGCCGTCACCACGGCGGCCACGACCCTCACCGCCCAGCCGGCCCAAGCCCGTGCCACTGCCCGCGCCACCGCTCCGCCGGACCCCGAGGGCACGGTCACCGGCATGGGCCCCGCCAGCGTCGCCAGCCCGCTCGGCAACGGCGAGTTCGTGGGGAACGTCCTCTACGTCGGCTCACGCGGCCTGTCCCCCAACGTGGTCGCCGCCTACGACCTCGGCCAGGACAAGGTCATCGCCCACTACGACATCCCCACCGGCGTCGGCATCTGGGCCATGTGCAAGGTCGGCACCGACGTCTACGTCGCCACGCACGCCCGGTCCGACCTGTACCGCCTCGACACCGTCTCCGGCCAGGTCACCAAGGTCGCCGAATACACCGACGAGTACATCTGGACCATGTGCGCCGCCCCCGACGGCAAGGTCTACATGGGCACCTCGCAGCCGGGGCGCGTCGTGGAGTACGACCCCGCCACGGGCGCGAGCCGCGACCTCGGCGAGCCCGCCCCCGGCGAGCAGTACGTCCGCAGCATCCAGGCCGACGAGCGGTACGTCTACGCCGGCGTCGGCGCCAACGCCCACCTGGTCGCCATCGACCGCGCGACCGGTGAGAAGCGCGAGCTCCTGCCGGAGTCCCTGCTCGACCGCGACTGGGTCTCCAGCATGAACATCTCCGCCACCCACATCGCCGGCGGCATGAACTCGCTGGCCGAGCTGGTCGTGCTGGACAAGGCCGCGCCGGAGACGTACACGGTGGTCAAGGCCACCGCGCCCGGCGAGAAGTACACCGTCGCGGTGCTCATCCACGACGGCTACGTCTACTTCGCCGGCCGTCCCTCCGGCACGTTCTACCGCTACCACCTGGAGAGCCGGGAGCTGGAGGTGCTCGGCGTGCCGTACTTCGAGGCGCTCACCCACCGCCTGCTCGCCCACGAGGGCCGCGTCTACGGCGTCCAGGACAGCGCCGTCTTCGTCTACGACCCGGCGACCGGCTCGCTCGACTACGTCGACCTCGTCCAGCGCGGCCTGAAGGCGGCCCCGGAGGCGCCGATGTCCGTGCACTCCGACGGCCGCCGCGTCTACGTCGGCGGCAAGAACGGCGCCGACATCCACGACCTCGCCACCGGGGAGAGCACCAGGCTCGGCATCGCGGGCGAGCCGAAGACCATGCTCACCGTGGACGGCGTCACCTACCTCGGCGTCTACACCCAGGCCGCCCTGTACGCGCACCGCCCCGGCGAGCCCGAGGCCCGGCTCCTCGCCCGCACCGGCAACCAGCAGGACCGGCCCCGCGACCTCGCCCACGACAAGGCGACGGGCCTGATCGTCATGCCGAGCCAGCCGGAGCCCGGCCACATGAACGGCGCCCTGTCCCTCTACTCGCCCCGCACCGGCTCGTACGAGACGTACCGGCCGATCGTGGAGCGCCAGACGGTCTACTCGGTCGTCGCCCGGGGCGGCGTCGCGTACCTCGGCACCATGACGCAGGAGGGCCTCGGCCTGCCGCCGGTCACCACCACGGCCCGGCTGGCGGCGTTCGACCTGGTCAGGAGGAAGCTGCTGTGGGAGGTCGAGGTTCCCGGCGCGACCCGGATCTCCTCGCTGGCGTTCGGCACCGTCACCCTGTACGGCATGACCCTCACGGGCGAGGTGTTCGAGTTCGACCTGCTGCGCAGGAAGGTCACCCGGACGCTGAAGGCAGGGGCGAAGGGCGGTGAGCTGTTCGTCACCGGGCGGATGGCGTACTGCACGGACGGGGCCGCGATCTACAAGATCGACCTGATCAGGTGGACGGTGCGGCCGATCGTGGAGGGGCTGGCCGGGGACTGGTTCGGCGCCGAGCCGAAGATGGCGCTCGACCCGTCGCGCCGGGCCCTGTACGCGCTGCGCGGCCGGGAGCTCGTCCGCGTCGCCATCGACGGCAGGTAGCGGTGACGGCCGGGGCCCGGAGCGGCGCCCCGGCCGTGCCGGTCAGTGCGAGCGGGGAACGAGCACCAATTCCGGCGGGAGGCCGTACCCATTGATGCGGATCCGGTTCTCCTGCACGGTCACCACCGCGTACGCGCTGGCCGGGTACGGCTGCTCGACCATGCCCTTGAGCGTCACGTAGTGAACGCCGCCGACCACCTCGTACGCGCCCGGGTGGTAGTGCCCGTTGAGGTAGGCCACCACGTTGGGGTGGGACTCCAGCACCTGCCGGACCTCGGGGGCGTCCGGGGCGTCCTCCGTCTCACCGCCCGCGAGCGGCATGTGGCCCAGGACGATGACCTGCTGCCCCTTCGCCTCGGCGTCCGCGAGCGTGGCCTTCAGCCACGTCCCCCGATGACAGCCGCCAGGTCGCACGCCACCGCCGTGTCCCCGCGCGGAGAGGCGGAAGGGCGATCGTAGGGTGAATCCATGACAACAGTCGCAATGCTGGGGACCGGGATCATGGGCGCCGCCATGGCCCGCAACCTGCTCAAGTCCGGCATGCAGGTCAACGTCTGGAACCGTACGCAGGACAGGGCCCGGCCCTTGGCGGCCGACGGCGCCACCGTGGCGGGCTCCCCGGCGGACGCCGTCCGGGGCGCCGATGTGGTGATCACGATGCTGCTCGACGGCGACGCGGTGCACGCCGCGATGACGGCCGCCTCCGCCGGCCTGCGGGCCGGGCAGGTGTGGGCGCAGATGAGCACGGTCGGCATCGAGGCGGCCGGGCGCCTCGCGGCGCTGGCCGCCGGGCACGGCCTGACGTACGTCGACGCCCCGGTCCAGGGCACCAAGCAGCCCGCCGAGCAGGGGACGCTGATCATCCTCGCCTCCGGGCCGCAGGCCGCCAGGCAGACGCTCACCCCGATCTTCGACGCCCTCGGTCAGCGGACGCTCTGGCTGGACGAGAACGGTGCGAGCGCGGCGGGCACGAAGCTGAAGATGGCGGTGGTGAGCTACGCCATCTCGCTGACCGCCGTGGTGGCCGAGTCGCTGGCCCTGGCCCGCGGGCTCGGCCTCGACCCGGCCCTGGTGCGGGAGGTGCTCTCCGGCGGCCCGCTGGACAACGCCTACCTCCAGACGAAGGCGAAGGCCATCCTGGAGGGCGACTTCACGCCCAGCTTCACCGTGCGCAACGCCGAGAAGGACACCCGGCTCATCGTCGAGGCGGGCGAGCGGGCCGGGGTGAAGCTCGACGTGGTGGCGGCGGCCGGCGAGCGCTTCCGCCGCGCCGAGGCCCAGGGACACGGCGACGAGGACATGTGCGCCACCTACCACGCGAGCTTCGGCTAGAGCTCGTCCACCTCCGCGTGCGCGCGCCCGCCGGACAGCTTGGCGTAGCCGGGGCCGCGGTCGAAGAAGCGGTCGGCGCGTGGCCGCAGGCGGGCGCGCAGCTCGGCGGTGGCCTGCTCGTCGATGCGGTCGCCGTCGAGCACCACGCCGTAGTCGCCGAGCGCCCCGGCGATCGACACCTTGCCGTCGCGCACGTCGGCCGCCACCGCGCGGGGGTCGCGGTCGTACGGGGAGCCCCAGCCGCCGCCGCCCGTCGTGCGGATGCGGATCAGCTCGCCGGCCTGCACCGGGTAGTCGTCGACCAGGCCGTCCATCTCCTTGCCGGCGATCTCGACGCGGAACGGCCGCCCGGCCAGCCCGCCGTTGACGCCCCAGCACGACAGGATCGAGCGGTCGGCGATCGACATGTACGAGGCGTCGCGCAACATCCGGATGTGCTTGTCGTAGCCGAGCCCGCCCCGGAACATGCCGGGCCCGCCGGAGTCGCAGGCCAGGCCCAGCCGCTCCACCCGGAACGGCCAGCGCGCCTCGGCGAACTCCACGGGGATGTTGCGCGAGTCGGGCACGACGTGGATGGTGTCCTCGCCGTCGGCGTACCAGCGGCCACCCGAGCCGCCGCCGAGCACCTCCCGCATCAGGTACGGCTGCCCGTCGGCGTCGGCGCCGTACACGCCGGTGTAGCGGATGGTCTCCTGGTCGGCCGGCATGCGCCCGCCGGTGGCCTTGGCCAGCACACCGGCGAGCACGCCGAGCAGGCGCAGGATGACGAACGTGCGGGCGTTGGTCGGCGCGGGGAAGACCGGCGTGAGCAGGGTGCCCTTCTCCGGGAAGACCATCTTGATCAGCGGCACGACGCCCTCGTTGACGTCGAGCTCGGCCATGCGCTCGGGGGTGTCGGCCAGGTTGCGCAGCACCGGGGCGAGCCACTTCTTCAGGAACACGCCGTCGGCGTAGTCGCCCGCGTGGTTGATCGGCCCCTTGGCCTGCGGCGAGGTGCCGGTGAAGTCGATCGTCAGCGGCGTGTCCGCGGCGTGGTCGACGCTGAGGGTGATGCGCTGGGCGTGCAGGCGGGGCTCGTCCACGCCGTCGTGCTCGGCGTAGTCCTCCCACACGTACGTGCCCTCGGGGATCTTGGCGAGCAGCTCCCGGCGGAACGTCTCGCTCGTCTTGTCGATGATGGCGTCGAAGCACTCCTCGACCGCCTCCCGGCCGTAGCGCTCGAACAGCTCGGCCAGGCGGCGCGCGCCCATCAGGCAGGCCGAGCACTCGGCGTCGAGGTCGCCGGCCAGGGAGTCGGGCATGCGGGAGTTGCGGGTCATGATGCGCAGCGCGGCCTCGTTGGGCACGCCCTCGTCCCACAGCTTGATCGGCGGGACCATCAGGCCCTCCTCGAACACCGACCGCGCGTGCGACGGCATGGAGCCGGGCACCGACCCGCCGATGTCGTCGTGGTGGCCGAACGCCTGCACGAACGCGACCACCTCGCCGTCGTGGAAGACCGGCACGGTGACGCACAGGTCGGGCAGGTGGCCGATGCCGCCCTCCGACAGGTAGACGTCGTTGTGGAAGTAGACGTCGCCGGGCTTCATCGTCTCGATCGGGAAGTCGCGCACGACCGGCTGGACGAGCGCGCTGTAGGAGCGGCCGGTGAGCTTGCGCAGCCGTACGTCGTGGATGCCCGCGCGGAAGTCGTGCGCGTCGCGGATCATCGGCGAGCGGGCCGTGCGGGCGATGGCCGTCTCGACCTCCATCTCGACGGAGGCCAGGGTGCCCTCCACGATCTCCACCAAAATGGGATCAGTCACGAGAAATCTCCACATTTCCGTATTCGTCGACTTTCGCGATGAAGCCGGGGTGGATCGGGATCGTGGAGCCGTACTCCTCGATCACCGCCGGGCCCTTCACCGTCGCGCCGGGGCCGAGCGCGGCGCGCTGGTGGATCGGGGTGTCGCGGGTCTCGTCGAAGTGCACCGGCCGGACCGACGTGGCGCCCGCGCCGGGTTTGTCCAGGCGGCGGATGACCGGGCGGGTGATGGGCCCTATGCCGGACACCCGCAGGTTGACCCACTCGACGGCATGGCGGGGGTCGTCGCGGTAGGCGTAGCCGTAGAGCTTCTCGTGGGCGTCGTGGAAGCGGGCGACCACCTCGGCCCGCCACTCGTCGTCGATCTCGCCGGCCGGGGCCGGCACCCGCACCTCGTACGCCTGGCCGTAGTAGCGCAGGTCGGCGCTGCGCTGGTAGACGGGGTCGTCGAAGCCCTCGCGCTGGAGCGCTTCGCCCGCCTGATGCTCCAGGTCGTGGAAGATCTCGGCGGCCGTGCCGGGCGACAGGTCGCGGGTGACGTACGTACGGACGTAGTCGTTCTTGACGTCGACCGTGAGCAGCCCGAACGCCGAGACGTTGCCCGGGTCGCGCGGCACCAGCACCGACGGCAGGCCGAGGATGTCGATCAGCCGGCACGCCAGCAGCGGCCCCGAACCGCCGAACGTCACCAGTGGGAAGTCCCGCACGTCGAGCCCGCGCTGGACGGTCAGCTGCCGGATCGCGTTGCTCTGGTTGAACGCGCTGATCTCCAGGATGCCGGTCGCCGTGCGCTCGGGAGTCAGGCCGAGCTTGTCGGCGAGGGCCTGGACGCCGGTGCGTGCGGCGTCGGCGTCCAGCGGGATCTCGCCGCCGAGCAGATGCGGCGGGATGCGGCCGAGGAAGACGTGGGCGTCGGTCACCGTCACCTCGGTGCCGCCCCTGCCGTAGCAGAGCGGGCCGGGGTCGGCGCCGGCGGACCTGGGGCCGACCTTGAGCGTGCCCTCCGGCGAGATCCACGCGACCGAGCCGCCGCCCGCGCCCACCGTGACGATGTCGATCATCGGGATCTTGCACGGGTAACGGCCGATGCCGGCCTCGGTGGTGATGGAGGGCTCGCCGTCGGCCACCACGGCCACGTCGGTGGAGGTGCCGCCGCCGTCGAGGGTGATCACTGACGGGTGGCCGGCCGTGGAGGCGATGAGCGCCGCGCCGAGCGCGCCGGCCGCCGGGCCGGACAGGACCGTGGTGATCGGCTGGTTGACGACCTCGCGGGCCGACAGGATGCCGCCGTTGGACTTCATCACCGAGAACGGCATGCCGAGCCGGTGGGACAGGCTCGCGATGTAGCCGCGCATGACCGGCTTGACGGCGGCGTCGACCAGCGTGGTGACCGAGCGCTCGTACTCGCGGTATTCGCGCAGCACGTCGCTCGACAACGAGATGACCGCCTCCGGGTGCTCCCGCCAGAGCACCTCCCGCATGCGGTGCTCGTGGGCGGGGTTGGCGTAGGAGTGCAGGAAGCAGACGCCGATCGCGGTGATGCCCTTGGCGCGGAACCAGCGCGCCACCTCGACCGCCTGCTCCTCGTTGAACGGGCGCACCTCCTCGCCCCGGTGGTCGAGCCGCCCCCCGACGGTCTTCACCAGGTGCACCGGGACGATCCTGGGCGGCTTGACCCAGAAGTAGGAGTTGCCGTACCCGTCGGGCACGCTCTGCCTGGCGATCTCCAGGACGAACTCGAAACCCTCGGTCGTGATGAACCCGAGGTCGCCGATCCGGTCCTCCAGCAGCCGGTTGGTGGCCACCGTGGTGCCGTGCACGATGGAGCCGACGTCGAGCCGGCCCAGTTTGGCGATGCCCGCGAGGAACCCGTCGGCCGGGTCGGCGGGTGTCGAGGGGGTCTTCGTGGTGAGGATCTCACCGGTCTCCTCGTCCACCGCCACGACGTCGGTGAACGTTCCTCCGGTGTCCACTCCGATACGGACGCTACGCATGGCTCCTCAGCTCCGGCGCCGGCCGAGCACTTCTTCGATGACCCGGGGCGCGTTGTCGGTGCCGACGTACGCCGCCAGCCGCACCACCATCTCCTGCGACCTGGCCAGCTCCGCCTCCACCCTCGCCTTCCCGCTCTGTCCCGCCTGTACGCCGAAGTAGGCCCCGATGATGGTGCCGACGACCCCGGCCACACCGGCGAACAACGCGGCGAACTCACCGCTGGCGAACACGGCCGCGCCGAACGCGACCAGGACCGCAACGATGCCCGCCACGACGACGAGGAAACCGTATCGCCACCGTGTCGCGTCGGCTTGGGCGGCCGTCAGCTCGTCCGGCGTCATCATCGCCTCGAGCGTCGGCGGGGGCGCCGGGGGTTTGTCCGTGACCACAGAATGTCCCTCCTGTAACTCAGGGGAGAAATGTCCCACGAGGCCAGGTAACAAGCCAAGCCACTAAGCTGACGGCCCGTGACCGAACTGTCTGCTTTGTCTGCTGTGCCCTCTGGCGCCAGGGATGCCGTACTGAAGTTCTACTTCGGCCCCATGGACTGCGGGAAGTCCACCCTTGCGCTCCAGATGAACTACAACCACGCACGACAAGGCAGGCGCGGACTGGTGCTGACCAAACACGACCGGTCCGGCGGGCCGAGGGTCACCAGCCGCATCGGGCTCGGACGCGACGCCATCGAGGTGGAGGACTCCCTCGACCTCGTCCGGCTGGTGACCTCGTACGGGCAGGTGGACTACCTGATATGCGACGAGGCCTGTTTCTACCGCGTCGAGCAGATCGAGCAGCTCGCCGACCTGGTGGACGAGCACGGCGTGGACGTCTACGCCTTCGGCCTGGCCTCCGACTTCCGGTCGGTGATGTTCCCGGCGGCGCAGCGCCTGTTCGAGCTGGCCGACGAGGTGTGCCGGCTGCAGGTCGAGGTGCTGTGCTGGTGCGGGCGTCCGGGGCAGCTCAACGCCCGGGTGGTGGGAGGCGTGCTGGTGCGTACGGGTGAGCAGGTCGTGATCGGCGACACCGGCGACGCGCCCGTGCGCTACCAGGTGCTCTGCCGCCGTCACCACCGCTCCGGCGAGCTCGGCGAGGGCACGCCGGCCGCGCGCTGAGCCTGCTCCCCCGCCGCCTCAGACGGCGCAGATGCCGTCGTCGCAGCCGTCGGCGCGGTTGTCGAGGGAAGCCGCGAGCTGGACGATCGGCGTCTGGCCGGTGCGCTCGGCCACCTCGTCGATGGCCGCGGCGAAGGTGTCCTCCGGCTGGGCGCCCGACACGGCGTACTTGCCCTCGAAGAGGAACAGCGGCACCCCGCTGATGCCGAGCGCGCGGGCCCGGTCGATCTGCTCGCGCACGGCCTCCGCGCCCTCGCCGGTGTCCTGGACGCCCACCTCGGCGGCCAGCTCGGCCAGCACCTCGCGGTCGGCGACGTCGCGGCCCTCGGCGAAGTAGGCGCGGAACAGCCGCTCGGCCATCTCCTTGCCGAGCCCCTGCCGGGTGGCGACCTCGATGAGGCGGTGCGCCTCCAGGGTGTTGGCGCTGAGGGCGCTGGCGTAGTCCATCTCCAGCCCGTCGGCCTCGGCCACGCCGACGACCCGGTCGATCATCTGCCGGGCGTTCGGGCCGAACTTGCGCTCCATCGCCGGGATGATCGGCTCGGCCTTCTCGGGAGCGCTCGGGTCGAGCTGGAACGGCCGCATCGTCACCTCGATCGTGCCGCCCTTGGCCCGGAACCGCTCGGCGGCCCTGGCGAACCGCGTGTGCCCGATGTAGCACCACGGGCACACGACATCAGAAAAGATCTCCACCTTCATGTACGACGACAACCCGCCGCCCGCCCCGCTGATTCCTGCGCGGGCGAGAGGTCAGCCGGACGCCAGCTCCTCCAGCCGGTACGGCAGGTACGCCGAGTCGTCCACCAGCGCGGACGCCCCTCGCCACCAGCCGAACCACTCGCCGCTGCGCCACATCCAGTCGACCCGCTCGATGGCGGCCACCACGTCGCCGACGGTGTCCCACCGCTCGCCGAGCTGCTCCCGGGTCGCGCCGTGGCGCAGCGCCCAGCCCCGCAGGATGCCGGCCGCGTCGGACGGGACCTCGCGCGCGTACGGGTCGGGGCTCTCGCCCGGCAGCCGGTGCGGCCCGAGGCCGGCCGCCACGCCCCAGCTCCACTGCGCCTCGGCGGGCCGGGAGTAGCGCAGCGACTGGAAGTCGAGGTTGGAGCCCAGCTCGTCACCGGGGCGCCGGGTGACGACCGCGTCGAGGCGTCCGCCCGCGTCGAAGTGGACGACGAGCCGCTGCCCGGGCCGCACGTCCGGCGGCAGGTCGAAGCGGTCTTCGGCCTGCCAGGAGTTGAGGTCGACCTCGGCGACCGCCCGGCCCCACACGCGGTCGGCGGCGTCGTCGGAGATCCAGGCGGCGAGCATCTCGAGCGCGGTCAGGTCGGTCCACGGCTCGATCGCGACGGCCGTGCTCAGCACCTCGTCGGGGGGCGGCAGCTTGCCGCCCCGGGGCCGCGTCCACCACTGCTCGCCCAGCTCGCGGGTGCCGACGAGCAGGGCGGCCAGGGCGGCCAGCTCGGCGGAGCGCCGGGTGAGCTGGGCGCCGAGGGCCAGCTCGAGCGCCCGTGCGGTGCGCTCGGCGCCCAGCACGGGCCGTACGTCGGCGACGAGCGTCGCGGCCGTCGGCCGCTCCTCGCCCAGCAGGTCGCGAACGACTCTCCTGGCTTCGGTTCGTGCGTCTTCAGCGTGTGCCTGCCGCATACCGCCACGCTACGCCCGGAGATCCTCTTCCGCGAGAGGCCGGACGTCCCTTGCTTGACCTGCACCGGGACGGCTCACCGGGAGGGCGGTTTCAGTGCCGGCGGGAGGTCCTGCCGAACAGCCAGCCGATCGCGACCCCGGTGAGCGCCACCCCCGCCCCCATGCCGAACGACGCCAGCATCACCCACGGGCGCGTCTCGGTGGGCCGGGCGGCGGGACGTTCGTAGACGGCCCCGCCCACCTCGCCGGCGCGTCCGGCCACCTCACCCACGAGCCCGGCCGGGACGGCGGGCCGGGCCGCTTCGCCGGTGGCCGCCGCGGCGGCCGGGGCCCGCAGGTGCTCCTCGACGGCGGCGAAGAACTCCCCCGCCGTGCGCTTGGCGACCGACGTCAGCATGCGCTGCCCGACGCCGCCGATCATGCCGCCGACCACGGCCTCGGCGTCGTAGTCGACCCGGGTGCCGCCCTCGGCCTCGCCGAGCCGCACGCGGACGGTGGCGTCCACGGTGCCGGGCGCGCCCTGACCGCGTGCCTTCAGCGTGAAGCCCTCCGGCTCCAGCGGGTCGGTGAGCGCCACCTCTCCCTGGTACACGCCCTTGAGCGAGCCCACTCCCGCGTTGATCGTCATCCGGTACGTGTCCGGCCCCGTCTCCTCCAGCCGCTCGCAGCCCGGAATGGTGCGAACCAGCACCGCCGGGTCACGCAGCGCCGCCCACACCAGGTCTCTCGAAGCGCCGATCACGGCACTGCCCGCCAGATCCATGAGGCCACTTTAGGCACGCGAGCCCGCCCCCAGAAGGGCAATCCGCGCCAGAGCCCGTCCGACGTCGTGGATCACCACTGGCATCATGGTGTCCCATGATCGGGCGCCGGCGCATCAACACACCCGCCCGGCGCGCACGCTGCGGCGACCACCAGCGCCACGGCCATGCCGGCCGCCCGGATCCCCTTCCGCC
>NZ_POUD01000161.1 GCF_003236395.1 Nonomuraea aridisoli
GGGCTGGACCTGCCGGGTGGGGAGCTGGTGCGGGTGGTGGCGCCCTACGCGGTGCTGGCGCTGGTCGCGGGGGTGGCGCTGGTGTGGCGGCGCCTGTGCGCGGCCGGGCTGGCCGCGCTGCTCGCCGGGTACGCCGTGCCGTCCTCGGCCGTGACGGTGGCCGGGCACGTGCTGCCGCTGGAAGAGGACGAACGCGAGCGGCTCATCCCGAAGGGCGCCCTGGCGGCCGGGCGGTGGCTGCGCGACCACTCCGCGCCCGGCGACGTGGTGGCCACGGACCTGCACTGCCTGCACCCCCGCTGGGTGGCGTGCGACAGCAGGCACTACTGGGTGTCGGCGTTCACCGAGCGGCGGGTGCTGGTCGAGGGCTGGGCGTACGCCGAGAGCACCCTGTCGCGCGCGGAGCTGTTCGCGACGCCGTACCTCACGCTGCCGTACGCGGACCCGGTGCGGCTGGCGGCGAACGACGCGGTGTTCCGGACGCCGACGGCGGAGAACGTCCAGCACCTCGCCACCAAATACGGCGTGAAATGGCTATTTACCGGGATAAATCCGCAACTGGGGAAATTCGCCCGGCTTCGGTTTCGCAACGCGACCTCGTCCGTCTACGAGATCGCCCCGGACACACTCGCCCGTAGGTAAAGCCTCGGCAGGCATCAGGAAATGATGCCGGGAAATCGCCCGCGCCGCGCTGGACGCCCCCACCACGCTTTTCCTGGACCCACGAACAGCCAGGGGAATCTATGGACACGCGTGCCGCCACGAAACCGAGACCCCGCGTCCGCGCCCCCGCCGCCCGCCTGGCCGGCGTGGACATCGTCATTCCCGTCCTCAACGAGGAACGCGCGCTGCCGGGCTGCGTCAGGACGCTGACGGCGTTCCTCGACGGGTTCCCGCTGCCGTGGCGGGTCACGATCGTGGACAACGGCAGCACCGACGCCACCTGGCCCGTCGCCGCCACGCTGGCCAAGGAGCACGAGCACGTGCACGCCCGCCGCCTCGACGTGCGCGGCCGGGGCGCCGCCCTGCGGGCCGCGTGGCGCGAGAGCCCGGCCGACATCGTGGCGTACATGGACGTGGACCTGTCCACCGACCTGGGCGCGCTGCTGCCCCTGGTCGCCTCGGTGGCCAGCGGCCACTCCGAGCTGGCCATCGGCACCCGGCTGGCGCACGGCGCGCGCACCCGCCGCTCGCTGCGCCGCGAGATCGTCTCTCGCGCCTACAACATCCTGCTCAGGCACGGCTTCGGCGTGCGTTTCAGCGACGCGCAGTGCGGGTTCAAGGCGGCCAGGACGGACGTGGTCAGGCCGCTGATGGACAAGGTCGAGGACGACGCCTGGTTCTTCGACACCGAGCTGCTGCTGCTGGCCGAGCACAACAGGCTGCGCGTGCACGAGGTGCCGGTCGACTGGATCGAGGACGCCGACTCGCGCGTCCGGATCGTCAGGACGGCGCTCGACGACCTGAAGGGGCTGGCCAGGGTCGCCTGGTCGATGGCCACGGGGCGGGCCCGCATCGACGTGACGCGCCCGGAGCCGCGCCCCACGCACCCCGACGCGGTGCTCGTCCGGCCGTGCGCGCCGGCGGCGGCGCGGCTCACGTCGTTCGCCGCCGCGGGGCTGCTCTCGGGGGTGCGCGCCGCGGTGCTCTTCGCGCTGCTGACCACGGCGGCGCTGCTCTGGACCCCGCCGGACGCCCGCCGTACGGCGGAGATCGGCGCGGTGGCCGCCGCGTACTGCCTCATCACCCTGCTCCGCTCCGCTCGTGCGAGGAAATGATCCGATGGACAGCTCTGAGATCCGCCGCCTGGTCGCGCTGGAGGACACCCACTGGTGGTACCGCGAGCGCCGGGCCATCCTGCGCAGGGAGCTGCGCCGGCTGGGCCGTCCCGGGCGGGCGCTGGACATCGGCGCCGCGGGCGGCGGCAACACCCGGGTCCTGGTCGAGGAGGGCTGGGACGCCACGGCGACGGACTACAGCGAGAGCGCGGTGGAGGTGGCGAGGGAGCGCGGGCTGAGGGCCGTGCGCGCCGACGCGCGGGCGTTGCCGTTCGAGCCGGGGAGCGTGGACCTGGTGACCGCGTTCGACGTGCTGGAGCACGTCCGCGAGGACGACCTGGTCGCCGCGGAGATCGCCCGCGTGCTCGCGCCGGGCGGCCACGCGCTGATCGCCGTGCCGTGCGACATGGCGCTGTGGTCGGCCCACGACGACGCCGTCGGCCACGTGCGCCGCTACGCCCGCGAGTCGCTGACCGTCGTGGTGGAGCAGGCCGGGCTGCGGGTGGAGCGCGTGTGGAGCTGGAACGTGCTGCTGCGGCCGGTCGTGGCCCTGCGGCGGCGCCGCTCCCGGGGCAGCGACTTGCAGCGGACGTCCCTCGTGGTCAACGCCGGCCTGTCGGCGATCGTCCGCGCGGAGCGCTATCTGCCGGTGACCTCGCTCAAAGGGGTGACGTTGTTCCTCAAGGCCAGGCTCGCCCGGTGATGTGCCCATACCGAAACGTTCCAGGGGCTATGGGCGGATGATGTTGGCTCTAGGCTGCTAGCCGTGGTGATTCATGCCCTTCTGGCGGCCTCGCTGGCCCTGACCTCCCTCCCCGCGCAGGCGACCGTGACCGCGCCGAAAACCGTCGACTGCACCCGGGTGAAATGCCTGGCCCTGACCTTCGACGACGGGCCGGGAGAGTACACCCCCACCCTGCTCAAGACGCTGAAGAAGGCCGGCGCCAAGGCGACGTTCTTCCTGGTCGGCGAGCGCGTGGAGAAGCGCCCGAAGGTGGCGAAGCAGATCCTGGCGCAGGGCCACGCGATCGGCAACCACACCTACTCCCACGCCGCGCTGCCCGCGCTGCTCGACTACGAGATCCTCGACGAGCTCAAGGTCAACCAAGAGGTGATCGAGAAGGCGACGGGCGTGCGGCCGAAGATGTACCGCCCGCCGTACGGGCAGACCGACGAGCGCGTGCTGCGCGTGGCCGACCAGGTGGACCTGCCGGAGATCCTCTGGACGGGCACCACGCTCGACTGGAGCCTGCGCGACACCAAGAAGATCAAGGCCGTCGTGCTCAAGCTGGCCCAGCGTGACGGCGTCATCCTCATGCACGACGTCGTGCCGCAGACGGTGCAGGTCATGCCCGAGATCCTCAAGGAGCTCAAGAAGCAGGGCTACCACATGGTGACCGTGCCGACGCTGATGCGCGCCAAGGGCGGCCTGAAGTCCGGGACGAGCTACTTCTAGACCGATCCTGCGACGGCGGCTCGGGAACCACCCGGGCCGCCGTCGTCGTTTTCCGGGTGACGCACATCACCATGAACGCCGCAAACTACCCGGCTTCCCCGCGCGTCAGATCAACAGGATCACAGGATGACATCAATACCCTGTGATCCACATCACGTAAAATCTGCCCGTAACGGTCCTGCCGTTATCCCGCCGAGATGATTCCGCGACTTCCTCGAAACAGATCTCTAACCGAGGAAGATCAGCCGTTGTGAGCGGCGTATCGCCTGTTCAGCAGGCGATCGAGCCGAGCGCCGCCCGCGGCCGGCGCCGTTCCAAGGCCCCGAAAACGGACGAACGCGATGCCCTACCCCCACCTACCGGGGCCTCAAACATCGCCGCCGAAACTCGGTCGAAGAAGGCATCTGCCCAGGTTCGCTAGGTTCGGGGCACATGTTGGCGAACCGCATCGCCGGCCGACGATCCGCCTCCCCATGCCCCTGGAAGCGGAGCCGGAACGGCGAAGCGGTGACGCGAGGCCACGGCACCCCCGCCTGGCCTGCTCATCTCGCCCAGAGCGCCGGATGGCGGAGACACCCCCGTCTCTGTTGGACCGCTCTGATGAGCCCAATGACAATATCGGCACGAACGGGAGCAAAGCGTGACGGCCAACCGCTGGACGCGTCGGGATTTCTTCAGAAACTCAGGACTGACCGCGGCGGCCATCGTCGGCGCCCCCGCCCTCCTCGCCGGCTGCAGCCGCGTCGAGGACACCGGCGCCACCCAGAGCGGCGACCCCCTCGCCGCCCTCAGGCAGGCGGGCACGATCAAGGTCGGCATCGCCAACGAGCAGCCGTACGGCTACCGCGACAGCGGCGGCGAGCTGACCGGCGAGGCCATCGAGGTGGCCCGCGCGATCTTCAAGTCGCTCGGCGTGGACAACCTGGAGGGCCAGATCGTCGACTCCTTCGGCTCCCTGATCCCCGGTCTGCAGTCGAGGCAGTACGACTTCATCGCCGCCGGCATGTCCATCACCCCCGAGCGGTGCGCGGAGATCGCCTTCTCCAACCCCGACTACGCCACCTCCAACGCCCTCCTGGTGACCACCGGCAACCCGAAGAAGCTCACGAAGTTCGAGGACGTCGCGCAGGGCGACGCCACGGTGGGCGTGCTCGAAGGCGCCGTCGAGAAGGGCTATGCGGAGGCCGCCGGCGTCCCGGGCGACCGCATCCAGGTCTTCCCCAACCAGAACGCCGCCTTCAAGGGCATCCTCGCCGGACGGGTCGACGCGATCGCGCTGACCGCCGTCTCGCTGCGCTGGACGCTCCAGCAGCAGTACGCCGACGAACCGCTGGAGGTGACCGAGTCGTTCGTGCCGGTCGTCGACGGCGAGGAGCAGGTCGGCGCCGGCGGGTTCGGCTTCCGCAAGCAGGACACCGCCCTGCGGGACGCGTTCAACGCCGAGCTGAAGAAGCTGCACGACGCGAACGGCGTGCTGCCGCTCATCGAGAAGTTCGGGTTCACCGCGACCGAGGTCGAGAAGGCGGCCACCCTCACCGCAGAGCAGCTCTGCGCGGCCTCCTGACGCGAGCATGACGACCATCAACCCGTGCGGCGCCGAGCTGCCCGGCACTCTCGGCGAGGCGATGCCGTTCCTGTGCCGGGGCGCCGTCGTCACCCTGCAGAGCACGCTCGGCGGCTCCGTGATCGCCATCGCCATCGCCCTCGTCGTGGGGCTGATGGCGACCTCGCGCCTGCGCAGCGTGCGCGGCGTCGCCCGCGCGTACATGGAGTTCTTCCGCGGCACGTCGGTCCTGGTGCAACTGTTCTGGCTGTTCTACGCGATGCCCATCCTGACCGGCTACCAGCTGGACAAGGTCGGCGCCGGCATCCTGGCGCTCGGGCTCAACCTGGGCGCCTACGGCTCGGAGGTGGTGCGCGGCGCGGTGCAGGCCGTACCCCCCGGCCAGCGGGAGGCCGCCGTCGCGCTCAACTTCACGCCGTACCAGCGGATGCGCTACGTCATCCTGCCGCAGGCGTTCGTCGCCATGGTGCCGCCGATGAACAACCTGCTCATCGAGCTGCTCAAGACGACGTCGCTGTTGTCCGTCATCACCGTGACCGACCTGGCCTACCAGGGCCGGCTGCTGGTCAACTCGGGCAGCGACCAGCTGGTCGTCTTCGCGCTGATGCTGGTGATCTACTTCCTGTTCTCGTACCTGATCACGTTGCTGATGAGGTACGTCGAGGGGCGGGCCGCGCGGGTGGTGGGCCGTGAACGGCCCCGCCGGCGCCGTTCCGCGCCGGCGGTGGAGGGCGCCCGATGATCTGGGACTGGGACTGGACCCTGGAGATCCTGCCGGACCTGCTCACCCAGGGGCTGCTCGTCACCGTGCAGGCGACGCTGGGCGGCGCGGTGCTCGCGTTCGTCCTGGGGTTGTTCCTGGCGTTGCTGCGCCGCTCGCGCCGGGCGTACATCAGCCGCCCGGTGGGCGCGGTCACCGAGTTCATCCGCAGCACGCCGCTGCTGGTGCAGCTGTTCGTCGTCTACTACGTGCTGCCGGACTTCGGCGTCAGCATGACCGCGCTGACGACGGGCATCATCGGGCTCGGCGTGCACTACGCCTGCTACACCGCCGAGGTCTACCGGGCGGGCATCGACGGGGTGCCGAAGGGCCAGTGGGAGGCGGCGGTCGCCCTCAACCTGCCGCGCCACTGGACCTGGCTCAGCGTCGTCCTGCCGCAGGCCGTACGCCGGTCGCTGCCGGCCCTCGGCAACTACCTGGTCGCGATCTTCAAGGAGTCGCCCCAGCTGTCCGTGATCACCGTCGTCGACGTCATGGGGCTCGCCCGTGAGCTCGGCTCCGAACGGTTCCGCTACCTGGAGCCCGTCACCATCGCCGGGCTGTTCTTCCTGCTCATCGCGATCCCCGCGTCGATCCTCATCCGCCGTATGGAGCGCCGTCTTGACCACTGAAACCCAGCC
Source organism: Nonomuraea aridisoli (assembly GCF_003236395.1). Classification (GTDB taxonomy): domain Bacteria; phylum Actinomycetota; class Actinomycetes; order Streptosporangiales; family Streptosporangiaceae; genus Nonomuraea; species Nonomuraea aridisoli. The sequence continues at coordinate 6,200 of NZ_POUD01000161.1, forward strand.
GGGCCACGACTCCCGCGCCGAATCCGAGCGCCAGTGGATGATCCGCTTCGACAAGGTCGTCAAACGGTTCGGTGACGTGACCGTCCTGCGCGAGCTGGACTTCCACGTCAAGCCGGGCGAACGCGTCACCCTGATCGGCCCCAGCGGGTCGGGCAAGACCACCATCCTGCGCCTGCTGATGACCCTCGAACGCGTCACCTCCGGCACCATCGAGGTCGACGGCCGGTACCTGTCCCACACGCGGCGCGGCGACCGGCTCGTGCCCGCCGACGAGAAGCACCTGCGCCAGGTCCGCAAGAAGGTCGGCATGGTGTTCCAGCAGTTCAACCTCTTCCCGAACATGAACGTGCTGCGCAACATCACCGAGGCTCCGGTGCGCGCGCTCGGCGTCCCCCGCGACCAGGCGGAGGCCAAGGCCCGCGAGCTGCTGGAGCTGGTCGAGCTGGCCGACAAGGCGGACAAGCACCCGTCGCGGCTGTCCGGCGGGCAGCAGCAGCGGGTCGCCATCGCGCGGGCGCTCGCCATGGAGCCCGAGGTGCTGCTGCTCGACGAGGTCACCTCCGCGCTCGACCCCGAGCTCGTCTCCGGCGTGCAGAACCTGCTGCGCGACATCGCCCAGCAGGGCAACCTGACCCTGCTGTGCGTCACCCACGAGATGCGCTTCGCCCGGGACATCTCCGACCGGGTCCTCATGTTCGACCAGGGCCAGATCGTCGAGGAAGGGGACCCCGAGCAGATCTTCACCGAGCCGGAGCACCAGCGCACCCGGGAGTTCCTCCAGGCGGTGCTGGACGCCTGAGGCTCAAGAGGCCGGGGCGGCCGTACGCTATCGGTCCACGCTCACCGGCCGGGGCGATCCTCGTCAGGCCGGCCGGGCCGCTGCTTTCGGCAACCTGCGGTTAGGTAGCTTTCTGGACGTGCGTTCTTTGATCAACTCAGCTCGTTCGCCTCTTGCCCGCCCGTCGGACGCGATCAGGGAAGCGCGACGGTGATCCTGTTCGGCGTCCTCATCACAGTCATCGCGGTCACCGTCTGGCTCGTTCTGCTGCTGCTCGCGATCGATCCACGGCGCGACTGGGCATGGAGGCGGTGGCAGTACAGGTATCCGGGGGTCGAGCCGAGCGACGCGGCGTACGCCGCCACCAGGATCGCGGCGATCTTCGGCATGATCTTCCTCCTGGGCGGCGGCGTCTGGGTGTACAGCTCGTACCGCGGGCTGGAAGCGGCCGCTGAAGAGAGCAGGCAGGAGCGGGCCGAATGGGATGAGAGGTACCGGGAGGTCCAGGAGGGGTACCAGAAGCTGGAGCAGGAACGGAGACTGCGCAACTCGCAGCGCCTCACGACCTCCCCCAATGAGGACGGAGGAGAGATCCTCACCTTCTGGGCGGCTTCGAAGGGGAAGAAGCTGACCGTCGTCTACCAGCCGTCCCCCTGCCACCGGGTGACCGATTCACCGGCGGAGGAGACCGAGCGCTCGGTGACGATCCATCTGACCGAACACGGCAGCCTGGACGGCACCTGGGGTCTTACCTGCCACTCGAAGCCGTCCGAGGTGCGGGCCAGGGCAGAGGTCATCGAGCTCGGCCGGCCACTCGGTAACCGCAAGGTGTACGCGGGCGACGGCAAGGTCAAGCGGTGCGACGAGAGCCCGAGCCTGTCGAAGCTGTGCGCCGCGGTCCGCAAGGACCATGAGCGTTAGCGGGCGTCCGACGGCTCTGGGCGCACCGAGGTCAGCCGCCCGGGACGCGACCGGGGCTGGGTGACGTCATCGGGAAGCCGGCAGCATTCAGGGACTCGCGTTCGCGTCGCTCCCCGTAGGCGCGCCGGCACTGCGGGAAAATGTTCCGCGTACGTCTCCCGGCAGCCCCAGATCGGAATTCATGGCGCGTGACAGCAGGCCGAGGGCGCCCCTCGCCACCTTCCTGATCATCCAGGCGGTGCTCGGATGCTGGTGGGCGGCCTTCTACCCCGGCCTGTTCAGCCGCGACTCCGTCCTCTACCTCAGCCACACCGTGGTCGGCCCGTGGGTGAGCGACCATTCGGTGGTCTACGACGCGCTGCTGTGGCTGAGCTTCACCGGCACGGGCGACCTCGGGGCGGTCACGTTCGCGCAGACCACGGCCATGGCCGGGGCGCTGACGTATCTCGCGCGGTCGCTGGCCGCGCTGGGCGCGCCGCGCCTGCTCACCACCGTCGTGGCCGTGCTGATGCCGCTGGCGCCGCCGGTGGGCGCGTTCGCGGTGACGTTGTGGAAGGACGTGCCGTTCACGATCTGCGCGGTGGTGGCGGCGGGGGTGTGCGCGCGCATCGCGGCGCGGCGGGCCGTGACCGGGCCGGCGCTGCTCGGGCTGGCGGCGTCGCTCGCGGCGCTGGGGTTGTTCCGCGCCAACGGCTTCCTCGTGGCGGGGGTGGCCGTGCTCGTGCTGATGGTGATCGTCCGTACGGCACGTGTACGGCTGCTGGTCGCCGGCGGGCTCGCCGCGGCGCTGCCACTCGTGCTCAGCACCGTGGTGTTCCCGCACTTCGGCATCACCCCGGCCTCGAACACGTACGTCTACCACACGGCCTTCGGCGACATCGCGGTCGCCTACCGGGAGCATCCCGAGCTGTTCACCGACCGGGACCGAGCGCTCATGGAGTCGGTGGCCCCGCTCACCCGGTGGCGGGAGGGCGGCACCTGCCACACCGTCAATCCGCTGATCTGGCGGCGCGACTTCAGCTGGACGCAGGCCGACGCGCGCGCCGGCGAGCTGCTGAGCCTGTGGCGGCGGCTGCTGGTGAGCGACCCGGCGACGATCGTCTCCGCGCGCGTGTGCCGCGGGTCGATCGCGTGGCGGCCCCTGCAGGACGAGGCGGCGGTCGGCGGCGGGACGTACCGGTTCTCGCTGCGGCCGAACGCCGACACCTACGTGGGGCCGGGCAAGGTGGCGGACTTCCCGGGCCGGTCGGTGTACTCGCTGCGCCCGCTGTCCATGCGGCTCAACGACCTCGCCGACCGGTGGCTGACCGCCGCCCTCGCCCCCCGCTACGACTGGGCGCTGTGGCGGGGGGCGTCGTGGGCGTACCTGAGCTACCTGAGCGTGGCGCTGGCGGCATGGGCGCTGCGCAACCAGTACGCGCTCGCGGTGGCGGCGGTGGTGGCCGGGCAGCAGCTCGCGGTGCTGGCCAACATCTCGGCGCAGGACTTCCGGTACATGGCCGCGCCGATCCTCGTCGGGATGCTGCTGGTGCCGCTGCTGCTCGGCAGCCTGGCGCGGCTGCTCGCCGAGCTCGTACGGACCCTCTGGCGGCGGCTGCGCGGCGCCCCGGCGCGGCCGGAGCCGGTCGCGCCGCTGCCCGGCGAACCCGAGCCGGTCGTACCGCTGGCCACTGAGCCCGAGGACGATCCCACCGAGCCGCTGCCCGAGCCGGTCGACGAGACCGACGAGCCCACGGAGCCGCTGGAGGAGGACACCGCACCGATGCCGGTGCCCCCCGAGGCCGTCTCCGGCCCGCCGCCCGGCACGGAGCGGAACGACTGACCCGTCAGGTGGTGGCGTCGTCGCCGCCCGCCGCGTGGACCCGGCCCGGCAGGCGCACCACCGTGACGAAGAACTCGTCGATCTGCCGGATGACCGCCATGAACCGGTCGAGATCGACGGGCTTGGTCACGTACGCGTTGGCGAACAGCTTGTAGCTGCGCAGGATGTCCTCCTCCGCCGAGGAGGTCGTCAGGACGACGACGGGGATCGCGCGCAGGTCGGGATCGCCCTTGATCTTCTCCAGCACCTGGCGGCCGTCGTACTTCGGCAGGTTGAGGTCGAGCAGGATGAGGTCGGGGCGGGGCGCGCCCGCGTAGACACCGCGCTGGTAGACGAAGTCGAGCGCCTCCAGCCCGTCTCTCACGACGTGGAGGTTGTTGCGGATCTTGTTGTCCTCGAACGCCTCGCGGGTGATGAGCTCATCACCGGGGTCGTCCTCGACCAGCAGGACTTCGATGGGTTGCCCGGTAGTCATGAGCTGTTTCCTTCGTGATCGGTGCCCGCGACGGCGAGCTGCGGCCGCGGCTGGTGGTCGGCCGGCAGGGTGAAGCAGAGGCGCGCCCCGCCGTCGTAGGCGGTGTCGAGCCAGATCCGGCCGCCGTGATTTTCCACGATCTTCTTGCACATCGCCAGGCCGATGCCGGTGCCGCTGTAGGCCTCGCGGCTGTGCAGGCGCTGGAAGATGACGAAGACCTTGTCGGCGAACTCCGCCTCGATGCCGATGCCGTTGTCCTCGACCGAGAACAACCAGCCCTCCTCGGCGGGCTCGCAGCCGATGCGGATCACCGGCGCGCGTCCGGGGTCGCGGAACTTGATCGCGTTGCTGATGAGGTTCTGCCAGAGCAGGCCCAGCATGGTGGGGTCGCCGACGACGCTGGGCAGCTCGGCGGGGCGCTCGATGTGGGCGCCCGACTCCTCGACGGCGGCCGACAGGTCGTCGGTCACCTTGTCGAGCGTCTCGCCCAGATCGACGGGGCGGCGGTCGTCGTAGACGCGGCCCACGCGGGAGAAACTCAGCAGGTCGTTGATCAGCACCTGCATGCGGGTGGCGCCGTCGACCGCGAAGCGGATGTACTGGATGCCGCGTTCGTCGAGCACCTCGCCGTAACGCTTCTCCAGGAGCTGGCAGAAGGTGGCGACCTTGCGCAGCGGCTCCTGGAGGTCGTGGGAGGCCACGTACGCGAACTGCTCCAGCTCGGCGTTCGAACGGCGCAGCTCCGCCGCCTGGGCGTCGAGGTCGGCGGCCTGCTCGCGCAGCAGCACCTGCTGGCGGTGCGACTCGCCCAAAGCCTCGACGATCCTGAGCCGCATCAGGTCGACGTCCTTGGCGACCTCGCGGATGTCGGCCGGGCCGCGGGCGGGGATCGCGTGGTCGAAGTCGCCGGCGGTGATGCGGCGGGAGGCCATGCGCAACTCGTCGAGCGGCCGCCCGACGGCACGGCGCAGCAGCACGGCCATCGCCAGCGCCGCCACCGAGAAGACCACGAGCATGGCGGCGAAGGCCATGTTGCGGGTGCGCTCGGCCTGGCCGAGTTGCCGCAGGACCTGCGCGCGCAGGTCGGCCAGCCGGTCGTTCTGCTGGTCCAGCAGCGCCCGGATCTCGTCGAACGCCTGCTTGCTCTCCTCCACCGCGCCGGACGGCACGGAGCCGTCCGCACGCTCCCGCGTCAGGGACTCGGCGTAGTCACCGCGCCATGCCTCGGCACGCGCGGCGATGGCGTCCAGGCCGGCGAGCAGCTCGGGACGGTCGGAGACGAGGGCGGCCACCCGCTGGCGGCTGCGCCGCTCGGCCGCCACGCCGTCGGCGTACGGCTCCAGGAACGTCCGGTCGCCGGTCAGCAGGAAACCGCGCACCCCGGTCTCCTGGTCGATCAGGGCCTTCTGCAGCTCGGCCGCCTCGATGCTGGCCGGGGAGACCCGCGTGGTGAGCTGGTCGGACAGCCGGTTCGTACGGTCGAGCGTGATGATGCCGATCCCCGCGCAGACCACGATGAGGATCGTGATGGCGACGAGCACGACCACGAACCACCCCTGCACCGTCAGCCGGCGCCACCCGCGCTCGCTCATGACCGCGCCGTCCAGCGGAGATGGACCACCGCCAGGTCGTCGGCGGCCGCCTCGGGCGCGGTGACGGACTCGATGTCGGCGAGCAGCGCGTCGAGGAAGCCCTCGCCGTCGAGGTGGGCGTGGCGGCGCGCGAGGTCGAGCAGGCCCTCCTCGCCCAGCCAGCGCGGCGGCTCGCCGGGCAGCCGGCGCTCGAACAGGCCGTCGGTGTACAGCGTGATCCCGGCGTCCTCCGGCAGCTCCAGCACGTCCTGGTGCCAGTCGGCCTCGACCGGCAGGCCCAGCGCGAGGCTCTGGCCGGGGTCGGCGAGGGTGACCTGGCCTCCGTCGTGCAGCAGCATGCCGGGGTGACCCGCCCGCCACAGCCGGAGCGTGCGCTGGTCGGGCTCCAGCATGAGCGTGGTCATCGTCACGAAGACCTCCCCTCCGGACCGCTCGGCTTCGAGGATACGTTCGAGCTGGCGCAACAGGGCCGCGCCGGTCACCCCGCTGAGCACCAGCGCCCGCCAGGCGATGCGCAGGCAGACGCCCAGCGCGGCCTCGTCGGGGCCGTGGCCGCACACGTCGCCGATCACCGCGTGCACGACCTTGTCGTCGGACTCGACCACGTCGAAGAAGTCGCCGCCGAGCGTGGCCGAGCCCCTGCTCGCGCGGTAGCGGGTGGCCACCTCGATCGGCCTGCTCTGCAGCAGCGGCGTCGGCAGCAGGCCGCGCTCCAGGCGGGCGTTCTCCTTCGCGCGCATGCGCTCGGCCTGCAGCGCGACGGCCGCCTGCTCGGCCTGCTTGCGTTGCATGGCGTAACGCAGCGACCGGCCCAGCCACTCGGGCTCCACCCGGCCCTTGACCAGGTAGTCCTGCGCGCCCGCGCTCACCGCCGCGAGGCCCGCCTGCTCCTCGGCCAGGCCGGTGAGCACCACCACGGCCGCGTCGCCGGCCTCCGCCAGCACGGCGGACAGCGCGGAGAACTCGTACGCGTCGGGCAGCCCGAGATCGAGCAGCACGCACTGCGGACGCAGCCGCCGCAGCGCCTGCCTGGCCGCGTCGACCGAACGCACCCACTCCAGGCGCACCGCGAGGCCACTGTCGGCCAGCAACTCCTCGACGATCAACGCGTCCTGCGGGTCGTCCTCCACGAGCAGCACCAGCGGCTGCCCGCCCTCGTCACTCGCCTGAGGCATGCAGGCCCTGCCACCCTTCTAGACCGCGAACGCCGAGCACCCAAGTCATCGACACCTTGAATGTCCCATTGCCAACTACGGTCTGAGTTGGCCCAGGGCCAGCCTCCTCTTCCCACGCTCGTTACCTGTATGCACCGGGGTGACCCACAATCCTAGCCGGGCGCGAGGGCCGGGAAGGCGGGCGTCACTCCCACTCGATGGTGCCCGGCGGCTTGCTCGTCACGTCGAGGACGACGCGGTTGACCTCGCGGACCTCGTTGGTGATGCGGGTCGAGATGTGCGCCAGCACGTCGTAGGGCACCCGCGACCAGTCGGCCGTCATCGCGTCTTCGGAGGTCACCGGGCGCAGCACCACCGGGTGACCGTAGGTGCGGCCGTCTCCCTGCACCCCGACCGAGCGGACGTCGGCGAGCAGGACCACCGGGCACTGCCAGATCTGCCGGTCGAGGCCGGCGCGGGAGAGCTCCTCGCGGGCGATCGCGTCGGCCTCGCGCAGGATGGCCAGGCGCTCGCTGGTGACCTCGCCGACGATGCGGATGCCGAGGCCCGGGCCGGGGAACGGCTGGCGCCATACCATCGCGGGCGGCAGGCCCAGCTCTTCGCCGGCGCGGCGCACCTCGTCCTTGAACAGCGCGCGCAGCGGCTCGACAAGGGTGAACTCGATGTCCTCCGGCAGGCCGCCGACGTTGTGGTGGGACTTGATGTTGGCCGTGCCCGTGCCGCCGCCCGACTCGACCACGTCGGGGTAGAGCGTGCCCTGGACGAGGAACTGCACCGGCCCGTCGGCCATGATGGCGCGCTGCTCGTCCTCGAAGACGCGGATGAACTCGCGCCCGATGATCTTGCGCTTCTCCTCCGGGTCGGAGACGCCCGCGAGGGCCTTCAGGAAGCGCTCCTCGGCGTCGACCACGCGCAGCTTGACGCCCGTGGCGGCCACGAAGTCGCGCTCGACCTGCTCGGCCTCGCCCTTGCGCAGCAGGCCGTGGTCGACGAAGACGCAGGTCAGCCGGTCGCCGATGGCGCGCTGGACGATCGCGGCGGCCACCGCGGAGTCGACCCCGCCCGACAGGGCGCAGATCGCGCGGCCGTCGCCCACCTGGCGGCGCACGGCCTCGATGGAGTCTTCGACGATGTTGAGCATCGTCCACGTCGGGCGGCAGCCGGCCACCTCGAGGAAGCGCTTGAGCACCGCCTGGCCGTGCTCGGTGTGGAGCACCTCGGGGTGGAACTGCACGCCGTAGAGACCGCGCCCGGTGTGCTCGAACGCGGCGACCGGCGTCTGCCGGGTCGAGGCCGTCACCAGGAAGCCCTCGGGGGCCGCGGCCACGCTGTCGCCGTGGGACATCCAGACCGTCTGGCTCTGCGGCAGGCCGGTGAAGATGACGCCCTGGTCGAGCACCTCCAGCGGGGTGCCGCCGTACTCGGCGACGCCCGTGCGGGCCACCTCGCCGCCCAGCGCCTGCGCCATGGCCTGGAAGCCGTAGCAGATGCCGAACGTGGGCACGCCCGTCTCGAACAGCCCCTGCGGCACCGCCGGGGCGCCGTCGGCGTAGACGGAGGACGGGCCGCCGGACAGGATGATCGCCTTGGGGTTCTTCGCCATCATCTCCTCGACCGTCATGGACGACGGGACGATTTCGGAGTAGACGTGGCACTCGCGCACCCGCCTGGCGATAAGTTGCGCGTACTGAGCGCCGAAGTCGACGACCAGCACTGTGTCGAATTCAGACACCGTGAACCCTCCCCAAAGGCGAAATGCGGTGCCCTCAGTCTATCGGCACCGGGTCTCACACCTGGCCCGCCGGGGGCCTGACGTGCTACCACAGAAAGATGGATCTTGTCTGGCCGGTGACCGCGTGGGCGCTCTGGTTCGCCGCGCTGGCCGCCGCCTTCAAGGTGTCCGGTCGCGACAGAGCTCCCCGCCAGGCGCCCGCGCACACCGTGCCGGCGCCCGTGGCGGAGCACTTACGCGGCATGCGCCCTCAGGACGTGTTCCACTCGACGCTGTTCGACCTGGTCGCGCGCGGCTGGATGACGATCGAGGGCGACCGCCTCTCCCTGGCGCCACCGCCGGAGCAGCCGCTGCTGCCGTACGAGCGGTGGGTGCTGGAGCGCGTGCGGGCCCGGATGGCGGGGGCGCCGCGGGCGCCCGTGATCGCGCTCATGCCCGAGGCGGCCGATCTCGACAGGCGGTTCGTGCCGCTCGTCCGGGAGTGCGCCATCGACCTGGGGCTGGCGCGGCGGCGCTGGCAGACCATGATCGTGCCCCTGCTGCTCGCGGCCGCGCTCGTCGTCCCCTGGTTCGCCACCGTGAGCATGTCCGGCATCTCGTGGCTGGGGACGATCGCGACCATGGTGTCGTGGCTGGCCGGGATCGGCCTGCTCGTGAGCGGCCGGGGATTCCTGCTGACCGCGCGCGGCCGGGAGGTCGCCGGGCCGGGCCCGGTGCCGGTGAACCCGCAGCAGGAGTGGATCTTCACGGGCAGCGGCTGGCAGGGCGTCGAGATCGAGCCCGCCCCGGCCTCGCGGGCGCGCGAGCGGCTGGAGGCCGCCGGGCACGTCGTCAAGCGCTGGGTGAAGGTCGAGTCGGTCGGCGACAACGGCTCACGCACCCGCTACTACATCGCCCTGCACGACGGCGTCTCGGCGAAGGCCACCTCGTACGAGGTGGGCGCGGGCGTCTACCGCGACGTGCTGCCGGGCGACTCCGTGCGGCTGCTGGTCAAGCCGCGCAAGGGGGCGGTGGTGCGAGTGCTGGCGCACGACCGTCACTGGTAATCGGGCAGGTCACCGCCGAGCAGGCCCTCGGCCTGCCGGCGCAGGCGGTCGGCGTGGGAGGGGTCGGTCAGCACCAGGAACCGTTCGTCGTGGATGGCCTTCACCACCAGGTCGGCGATCTCCGACGGCTCCACGCCCTGCTCGGCCGCCCTGCTGACCGCCTCGCGCGAGTCCAGCTCGTCCTGCGTGGGCCGGGTGAACGGGCCGGCCGGGCGCACCCGCTCGGACTCGCCGATGCGCGTCTTGACCGCGCCGGGGCAGAGCGCGGTCACGCGCAGCTTCGACCCCGTCGCGGCCAGGTCGCGCGCGAGCGCCAGCGACGCGGCCAGCGCGGCGTACTTGGTCACCGCGTAGCCGCCCGTGCCCGGCGCCGCGAACAGCCCGGCCGCGGAGACGGTGTTGACGATGTGGCCCTCGGCGTCCTGCTCGATCATCCGCGGCACGAACTCGTGGACGGCGTGCAGCACGCCCCACACGTTGACGCCGAGCAGCCAGGAGAAGTCCTCCTCGTCACGCGTCCACATGTGGCCGCCCTGGAAGACGCCGGCGTTGTTGCACAACACGTGGACGGCCCGCAGCTCGCCGAAGCACCGGTTGGCCAGGTGACGGACGGCCGCGGCGTCGGAGACGTCGGTGATCTGCGTGAGCACCCCGGCCTCGCCCGCCTCGCCGGCCATGGCCGCCGTGCGCGCGAGCCCGTCGTGGTCGACGTCGGCGAGCATCAGCGTCATGTCCTCGGCCGCGAACCGCAGGGCGAGGGCCCGTCCGATGCCGCTGGCCGCGCCCGTCACCACCGCGACCTTGCCGGAGAGCTCGCGCACGGATCACCTCCTTGGAATGAAGGACGTTCCCCGATCGGGCCGGGACGCTACAGGATCGCCCCGATCAGGCCCAGCGGGGGCGCGCCGAGGTCGAGCAGCGCCTTGTGGAAGCGCTGCACGGTGAATGCGGCGCCCCACTCCTCGCGGGCCTGCTCGCGCAGGTCCTGGATGAGCAGCTTGCCCCAGGTGTAGCGGCCGTACGTCGGGTCGAACGACGCCCGCCGGGCCTCCGACAGCGCCGCCGGGCCCGCCAGATGGGTGTCGGACTCGAAGCGCCGGGCGCCGTCCTCGACAGTCATCTGGCCGGTGTGCACGCCGATCGCGCAGGCCAGCCGGGTGACCCGGATGAGGGCCTCCACCCAGACGCCGATCTCGAAGCGCGGGTCGCCGGCCTCGAAGCCCTCCTCGACGCAGAGCTCCTCGGCGTAGTGGGCCCAGCCCTCGATGAACGACACCGACTGCAGCAGCCGGCGGACGTCGGAGGGGGCCCGGCGCAGCGCCCTGGCGTGCGAGAAGTGGCCCGGGGCGACCTCGTGCACGTTGATCGCCGGCAGCGTCGCCCGGCTGAAGACCTCCAGCCACTCCTCCTGCTCGTGCGCCGGCCAGGACGGGTCGGGCGGCGTGACGTGGTACCACGACGGGCCCTCGGGCTCGCCGGGCGCGTTCCACGCCATCATGGCCATCGCCCAGCGGCGCGACTCGGGCGCGGGGCCGACCAGGCACTCACCGTCGTGGTACGGCACCAGGTCCTTCTCGCGGGTGAACGCGATGGCCTTCTCCGTGCCGACGCGGGCCGCCTCGATCACGCCGTCGGCGTCGGGATGGTCCTTGACCAGCTCGCGTACGACGTCGAGCGGCGGGCGGTCCTTCTCCCCCAGCTTGGCGCAGGACTCGGCGAGCAGCCCCATGAGCCGGTCGCGCTCGGCGTCGGCGCGCTCGGCCAGCCTGCCGAGGTCGACGGGCAGCCCCTCGGCGGTGCCCATCAGCGTGGCCAGCGCCTGTCCGCCGAGCGCGGCGTCGGGGTCGCCCTCGGTGATGGCGCGCTCGATGTGCGCGACCAGCCGGGCGTGCGCCTTCAGCGCGGTCTCGTCGGTGACGCCGGCCGCGAGGCCCTTGACCGCGCCGATCAGGGACTTCGCGACCGGGGCGGGCACCTGGTCGAGCGCGGCGACGGCGTGGTCGACGGCCTCGGGCCAGCGCGCGAGGTGGGCGGCCTTGGCCGCGGCGCGCTCCTCGGCGGGGGCGTAGTCGCGGTCGTAGCAGGCCAGGTCGAGGTTGGACAGGTGGATGAGGGGGTTCTTGCGGTGCAGTTCGAGCTCGCCGTACTGGTACCGCAGGCTCTCCTCGAACACCTGGAGGTGCCCGGCGTCGTGCGGGTCGGCGGGGAGGTCGCCCTCGCCGAGCCGGGCCAGCCCGTCGCGTACGCCGTCGGGCGACAGGTCCTGGATCTGGCCGTCGTACTCGTGCCGGCCCGCGCCTTCGCGCGCCTCGGCCACGCCCAGGTCGAGGATGGCTCGCAGCCTGGCGTCAAGTTCTGTCATGCCGCCGACGCTAGCGCACCGGCATGCCGTCCTTTAAGTCGCGAAATGTGCTGATAAATGCGGCGCTTTCTGGGCGGGGAGCGGGCAGGATGATCCACATGGCCCTCCAGATCACGACGCTCGCCGAGCGTCCCGGGTTCGCGCCCGCGTTGTGGGACATGGACCACACGTGGCACGAGTTCGTGCTGAACGATCCTGTGGCCGACCTGTTCTACGCGGTCGCCACCACGACGTACGCCGATTACGTGCTGGTCGCCGACGACGACGCCGAGCCCGGACGGATGGTCGCGCGGGCCTGCATGATGCCGTACCTGGCGAAGGGGGACGAGCTGCCCGACGACGGGTGGGACGCGGTGATCCGCTCCGGCTGGCTGGCCCGCGAGCGCGGCGAGAAGCCCGACGCGATCTCCGCGCTGGAGATCACCGTCCGCCGCGACCTGCTCGGCACCGGGCTGTCCGGGCGGATGCTGGCCGCCATGCGCGAGCACGCCGCCCGGCTCGGCCACCGCGAGCTGGTCGCCCCCGTACGTCCCAACAACAAGCACCTCGAACCGCACACCCCCATGACGGAGTACGCCTGGCGCACCCGCGAGGACGGCCTGCCGCACGACCCGTGGCTGCGCGTGCACGCGCGCGCGGGCGGCCGGATCGTCAAGGTGGCGCCACGCTCGATGACGGTGTCGGGCACGCTGGACGAGTGGCGCGCGTGGACGGGCCTGCCGTTCGACCGCACGGGCGCGATCGAGGTGCCGGGCGCGCTCACCCCGGTGCACTGCGACGTGCCCCACGACCACGCCGTCTACGTGGAACCGAACGTCTGGGTCAGCCACGACCTGACCTGACAGCCCCCGGCGGCTCGCCCGCGTTCGCCACGGGCCGATCAGGCGATCGCGATGCGGGGCATCCACATCGGTTCCTTGGCCAGTTCGGCCCACAGGCAGCGGAGCAGCAGGCGGCTCCTGAGGTCGGCGTGCTCGGGGGCGTCCCAGAGGTTGCGGAGCTCGCCCGGGTCTTCCTGGAGGTCGAAGAGCTCGCCGTACTCCTGGCCCTGGTAGACGGTGAGCTTGTACCGGTCGTCCACGTACGTCCTGAGGTTGAGCGTGGTCGGCTGGTGGTGGAACTCCACGAGCGTGTGGTCCCGCGCGGCCGGGCGGGTGCCCTCCCACACGGCGTGCTGGTCGATCCCGGTCATGTACCCGGGGACGGGCTCGCCGAGGAAGCCGAGGAACGTGGGCGTGAGGTCGGCGGTGGACTGGATCGCGTCGCTGACCCGCCCGGCGGGCACCCGGCCCGGATACCGGACGACGAGCGGCACCCTGATCAGGTCCTCGTAGTGGAACGGCCCCTTGGCCTGCAGCCCGTGCTGGCCGAAGAAGTGCCCGTGGTCGGTGGTGAACACCACGATCGTGTCGTCGGCCAGGCCGAGGGCCTCCAGGCGGTCGAGGATGCGCCCGACGTACTTGTCGAGCAGGCTGACCATGCCGTAATAGGTGGCCACGAGTTTCCTGCGGTCGGCATCGCTCCGGCGGTGCGAGTGGAAGCCGTGGGTGAGCTGCCCGGACTCGGGCGGGCCGAAGTCGGGATCTTCCAGCTGGGTCATCCGGAAATGCGGCGGGTTGCGGTCGTGTTCGCCCGGCACCGCTTCGGGGATGGTCAGCCGGTCGGGGTCGTACATGGTGTCCCACGGCTCCGGCGCGAGATACGGCGGGTGCGGGTCGAAGAAGCTCGCCCACAGGAAGAACGGCTCCCCCGCCGCCGCGTACTCGTCGAGCAGCCGGTTGCTCCGCTCGGCGATCCAGGCGTCGTAGTGGAACTCCTCCGGGATCGGCCAGGTGAACTCGGCGGCCGGGTCCATGGTCCCGGTCGGCGGCAGGAAGTGCTCCCGCCAGCCGGTGAAGCCGCGTTCCTCCATCCACAGCGCGTAGTGCTGGCCGACGTGGGCCTCGTTGGTGTGGTTGCGCGCCAGCTCGACGTGCTGGAAGCCGTAGAAGGGTCCGTGGAAGCGCTTCCAGAACGCGAGGTCCTGCAGCAGCGGGTACGCCTCCAGCGACGGGTAGCGCTCGGTGCTGGCCAGCGGCTGGAAGTGCGCCTTGCCCACCAGGGCGGTGCGGTAGCCGAGGCCCTGGAGCCGGTCGCCGACGGTGGGCGCCGACTCGGGCAGGCTGGTGCCGAGACTCCACGCGCCGTGCTGGCTGGGGAACTGCCCGGTGATCATCGACGCGCGCGTCGGGGTGCAGGTGGGGTTCGGGCAGTACGCCCGGGTGAACCGGGTGCCCTCGGCCGCCAGCCGGTCCAGGTTCGGCGTGCTGATCTCCGGGTTGACCACGCCGAGGGTGGTCCAGTGTTGCTGGTCGCTGGTGATCAGCAGGATGTTGGGCCTGCTCACGTCTGGCTCCTTTGCTGGGGCGACTGCTGGGGCGGCACACCGGAGCGCTCCGCCTCGATCTCCTCGAGCGGTCTGCCGGCGGTGTCCGGCATGAAGAAGAACCCGACCACGCCGGAGATCGCCACGAACACGGTCAGCGCCGTCGCGACGCCGGTGATCCCGCCGCTCGCGATCACCGGGACGACGAAGCTCCACAACCCGAGCAGGACGCGCGAGACGCCGAACGTGAGGCCCTGCGCGGTGCCGCGCAACATCGTCGGGAACAGCTCCTGGCTGAAGGTCTTGTAGCTGAGCTCCCCGGCCAGCTTGGAGCTGATGGCCCACAGGACGATGCTGAGCTGCGCCGCGACCAGGCCGTACGGGGTGACGAGGAACATCCCGTACGAGACGACTCCCAGCACCGCGCCGATGCCCATCATCCACTTGCGCGCGGAGGTGCCGCGGTCGATGAACCGCATGACCACCAGCAGCGTCGGCACGCCGAAGAGCAGCCCGATCAGCGTGGTGAGGATGCTCACGTCCCGCCCGCC
>NZ_POUD01000162.1 GCF_003236395.1 Nonomuraea aridisoli
TAGCGGAGGGGTTTGGGGCCGTGGAGGCGGACCTTCGGGTCGATCATGGCCTGGGTGCGGCCCGGCTGGGGCAGCGCCGGGTCGATGACCGGCTCGGGCTCCCCCGCCGCCACGATCCGCCGTGCCAGCCGCTCGCGCAGCTCCGCCGCGAGCTCCGTGTGCGACGGGTGGCCCGCGAGGTTGACCAGTTCGTACGGGTCGTGGTCCAGGTCGTAGAGGGCCTGCTCGCGGTAGCGCAGGGCGGTCGGCTGGTCCCAGGGGTCGGCGTCCTCGGCCACGGCGTAGTACTTCCACCGCGCCGTACGGATGCCGCGCCCCACCTCCGACTCGCTCACCTGGAAGAACACCTCCTCCGGCCAGTCGGCGCGGGAGTCGCGCACCAGCGGCAGGAACGAGCGCCCCTGCATCGAGTCCGGGACGGGCAGCCCGGCCGCCGCCAGCAGGGTCGGCGGCAGGTCGAGCGTGCTGACCGGCCGCGAGATCGCCCCGCCTCCGTCGAACCCGGGCCCGCGCAGCGCCAGCGGCACCCGCAGCGAAGCGTCGTGGCACGAGCGCTTGTACTCGCCGTTGCGGGTCTTGAAGTGGTTGCCGTGGTCGGAGGTGTACGCGACGATCGTGTCGTCCAGCAGGTCCATGCTGCGCAGCGCGTCGAGCAGCCGGCCTAGCCCCTCGTCCAGGCGCGCGATCTGGCCGAGATAGCCCGCCATGTGCTGGTGCGCCGTACCGCCGAGGGCGGCCAGGTCCGGCGGCATCCACCGCCCCCGATAGCGCTCCTCGTAGCCGTCGGGCGCCGGGTAGTCGTCCACCTCGTTCTGGTGGTGCGGCTCCAGCAGCGACAGGAACAGGTAGAACGGCTCGTCCGCGTGGTCGGCGACGAACCGCACGGCCGCGTCGAAGAGCGCGTCCGACCGGTAACCGGGCAGCAGCACGGGGTCGTTCGCCTCGTCGAAGACGATCGTGCGGTACGCGTCCGAGGTGTGCTCCAGCGTGTTGGCGGCCAGCCACGACCGGTAGCCGCCGCGCTCGTCCTCGGGGACGGGATCGCCACTGCCCAGGTGCCACTTGCCGATGTAACCGGTGGCGTAGCCGGCCGCGCCGAAGTGGTGCGCCAGCGTGCGCTCCTCGCGGGGCAGGACGCGGCCGTTGCGGTGCACGCCCGCCGTGGTCGCGTAGCGGCCCGTCTGCAGGGCCGCGCGGGCGGGCGCGCACACCGGCTGCGGGGTGATCGCTACCGTGGCCTGCGTGCCGTTTCTGGCCATTCTGTCGAGGTTCGGAGTGAAGGGGCCGACGGTGTCCCACCGCTGCTGGTCGGTGAAGACGACGATCACGTTCGGGCGCAACAGAAAATCTCCCATCGAGCTGACTATTTGAGACCGGTCAGTGCGATCCCGCGGACGAAGTATCTCTGGGTCAGGACGAACAGCACGGCGGTGGGCACGAAGAGGATCACCGACCCGGCGGCCGTGAGGTGCCACAGCGTGAAGTACTCCTGGTTGAACAGCGTGAGCCCGACCGGGATGGTCCGCATCTCGGGCGTGCTCGTGGCGACCAGCGGCCACAGGAACTCGTTCCACTGGAAGACGAACGTGAACAGCGCCAGCACCGCCAGCGCCGGGCGGGTCTGCGGCAGGATCACCCGCCGGTAGATGGCCAGCTCGGAGGCCCCGTCGATGCGGGCGGCGCTGATCAGGTCGTCGGGGATCGGCTGGATGAACTGCCGCATCAGGAAGATCCCGAACGCGTCCATGAGGAACGGCGTGATGAGCCCCTGGTACGTGTCCAGCCACCCCATGTTGGCCATCAGCACGTACAACGGGATCATCCGCACGAAGAACGGCACCATCAGTGTGGCCAGCAGCGCCACGAAGAGGGTGTTGCGCAGCGGGAACCGGAACTTCGCGAAGACGTACCCGACGAGCGGGTCGAAGATCAGGTGCGCCAGCGTGATGGCCCCGGCCACGACCAGGCTGTTGACGATGAAGTTGCCGAACGGCGCGCGGGTGAACAACTCAGCGTAGTTGCCCCACTGCGGCGACTCGGGCCAGATCACGGCGTCGGGCGACAACGTCTCGGCCTCGGTCTGCAACGACAGCGAGACCATGTACAGCAGCGGCAGCACGGTCACCAGCGACGCCAGCGCCAGCAGCCCGTAGAGCAGCGATTTGCGCACCATCAGTACGTGACCTCCCCGCGCCGCCCGGCCCGCAGCTGGATCACCGTGAACGCGACGATCACGATCAGCAGCAGCACCGACTGAGCCGAGGAGTAGCCGAAGTCCCTGGTGCGGAAGGCGACGTTGAAGATGTGGAAGACCAGCAGGTCGGTGGCGTCACCCGGCCCGCCGTTGGTGATGATGTACGCCTGCCCGAACGCCTGCAGCCCCGAGATGACCGCCATCACCGACACGAACAGCGTGGTCGGCGCCAGCAGCGGCAGCGTGATCCGCCAGAACCGCCGCCAGGCGTCCGCCCCGTCGATCTTGGCCGCCTCGTAGTACGTCTCGGGGATGCCCTGCAGCCCGGCCAGGAAGAGCACCATCGTGTAACCCACGCTCTGCCACAGCGTGACGGCGGCGATCGTGAGCAGCGGCGCGGTGTTGAGCCACTGCTGCCCGGGCAGCCCGGCCGCCATCAGCACCCGGTTGAGGATGCCGAGCTCCGGGTCGAGGATGTTGCGCCAGAGCAGCCCCACGATCGCCACGGACGTCAGGTACGGCACCAGCAGCAGCACCCGGAACACCACCCGGCCCCTGAGCGGCTGGTCGAGCGCCAGCGCCAGGGCCAGCCCGAGCACGATCGACCCGATCACCTCGGCCACGGCGAACGTCAGGGTGACCAGGAACGAGTGCGCCACGGCCGGGTCGGCCAGCGCCTGGGCGTAGTTGCCGAACCCGGCCCACTGGTCGGCCTGCGGGCCGGTGCGCAGGCTGGTCGCCACCACGTTGCCGATCGGCAGGTAGAACATGAAAGCGAAGAAGAGGATCGCCGGCAGCAGGAAGAGGTAGGCGGTCCTCGCGTACCGTCCGGAGAGCGTGGACGGCCTCAGGCGAGGCATCCTCATTTGAGGAAGCCCTCCGCCGCCTTGGCGAACGCCTCGAGCGCCTCGGCGGCGGGCTCGTTCTGGATGATCACCTGCTGGTACATCAGCTTGAGCTGCTCCTCCCACCTGCCGAGCTGGCCGGTCAGGCGCACTTCCTGGGTGGAGTCCTCGGCGATGGGCAGCGCGTCGGCGAAGGCCTTGATCTGCTCGTGCTGCTGCACCTCGGGCAGTCGCGTCCAGGAGACGCGGGGCATGAGCATGCCGGTCTCCTTGGTGGCGGCCTGCTCCACCTCCAGGGCGGTGATGCGTTTGATGAAGTCCCACGACAGCTCGGGTCTGCTCGCCGTGGCGGGCACGAACATGCTGACGCCGGCGGCCTGCGTGGCGTGCACCTTGTTCTTCAGCGGGGCGGCGATGCCGAGCTCGAGGTCGGGGGCGGTCTTCGTGATCGGGTCGAGGTCCCAGGGGCCGGTGAAGATCATCGCGGCGCGCTTGGCGGAGAAGAGCTTCTGCGGGCCCGAGTAGACCGTGCTCGACACCGGCACGGGCGCCGCCTTGTGCTTGTGGATCAGGTCGGCCTGGAACTGCATGGCGGCGATCGCGTCCGCCCTCGGCTCCATGATCGCGCCGGTCTCGCGGTTGTACGGGGTGACGCCGGCCTGCGCCAGCCAGGGGTGGACGTAGGTGTAGTCCTGGTTGAGCGCGGCGCCGTACACGCCGTCCTTGGTGAGCGCGCGGGCCGCGTCGAGGAACTCCTCCCAGGTGGTGGGCACCTCCAGCCCCGCGTCCCTGAGCATGGCCTTGTTGTAGAGCAGGGTGTTGCAGGTCAGGTGGAGCTGCACGCCGTACACCTTGCCCTGGTAGGAGTTGCGCTCGACGGTGATCGGCTGCCAGTCGGACGGGAAGCCCATCGCCTCGCCGTCGCGGTCGACGAAGTCCTGCAGCGAACGGGCGTTGCCGGAGATGGCGAACTCCTGCACCCACCCGCCGGGCTCCTCCACCAGGTCCGGCACGGTGCCGGAGGCGAAGTCGGCCAGCAGCCGGGTGCGCAGGTCGGGCCACTGGTACTTCTGCAGGTTGACCTTGACCTTGTTGGCCTGCTCGAACTCGGCGATCACCTTGCGGTAGGCCTGGTAGTCGTGGCCGGCGTTCCAGTAGACGGTGAACGTCCCCGGCGCGGCGCTGCTCTGCGTGGTCGGCGCACCCGCGCAGGCGGACAGGACCGGCACGGCGGCGGCCGCTCCGGCCAGGCGGAACATGTCACGGCGGGAGAGCCGGGCAGGGCGTGAGGGGTGGGGAGACATCTCGATTTCCCTTCTAGGACGAGCCTCGCCGGATGAGGGTCCAGGAGCGGACGATCTCGCGGGCGGGAAGCGGCTCCTCGGCCTGGAGGCGGTCGAAGAGCAGGCTGACGACGTCGGTGTAGTCGTGCCGGAGCGGGCCGACGGTGCTGAGCTGGGGCTGGGTGATGAGACCTTCGTCGATGTTGCCGACGCCGACGATCGCGACGTCGCCGGGCACGCTCAGCCCGAGGTCCCTGGCCGCCCAGATCGCGCTGATCGCGGCCCGGTCGGAGGCGGCGAAGATCGCCTCAGGGCGTTCGGGTGAGCTGAGCAGGTCGGTCGCGGTCTGGTACGCCGTCACGCGGTCGTCGGCTCCCGCGGTGACGATCCGCTGGGCCACGCCGTGCCGCTCCAGGGCGGTGGTGTAGCCGAGCAGGCGGCCGGTGGGCCTGTCGCGGTAGACCTCGTGCCGGTGTCCCATGAACGCGATGCGCCGCCGTCCCCCGGCCAGCAGGTGCTCGACCGCCTCGGCGGACGCCGCCACCTCCGGGGTGCGGACGACGTCGCAGCCTTCGACCCCGCTGTCGTTGCTCAGCACCACCATCGGCAGTCCCGTGGCGGCCAGCCCGGCGAGCAGGTCGTGGGCGAGGTGGTCGCCGACCACGTTGATCAGCGCGCCGTCGGCGATGCCGCCGCGCAGCACGTCGATGGCGGCCTTGGCGCGGGCCTCGTTGTAGACGGCGAGCGTGACCACGGAGTAGCCCCGCGCGTCGGCCATCTCGTGCAGGTCGGTGGCCAGCCGCTGGTCGGTGGGGACGCCGCCGAGCGTGCTGAGCACCAGGCCGATCCGCTGGGTGCGGCGCTTGCGCAGGCTCCTGGCCGCCTGGTTGGGGGTGTAGCCGAGCTGCCTGGCGGCGTCGAGCACCCGCTTCCTGGTCTCGGCGGCCACGGGACGGTCCCGGCCGCTGAGCACGTAGGAGACGGTCGCCACCGACACGTTCGCCAGTTCGGCCACTTGTCGCGCTGTTGGTCTCATGTTAGTCGAATAACCTAGCATTCCCTACTGGGATATGGGGAAAATTCCCGGCGTTGATCTCGGCCGGCGAACAGGAGCATGAAGGATCTTCACGTCGTCACCCTGGATGGGTGTTAATCGATTAACACACCATAGATCTCACTCCAGGGCGGAGCAATAGGTGAGCCGTCCCCGTTTTCGCCCCTCCGGCAGGGCTTGTACCGAACGCCGGGCGTAGGCTGTTGTGATCCAATGGCTTTCACGGGGAGTCAGCGGGAGGCCATCGGCGGCTGGTTGCTGCGCCTCCACCCCCCGACCTGCTCCGGCTGCCGGCGGCCCGGCCCCGTTGCCGCGCGACGGCGCCCGCACGGGCACGACGGACGCGGCGCGCACCACCCCGGGATGTTCGCGGAAGGGGGACCGCGATGACGCGGTTGACTGTCAACGGCACACCCATGGAGGCCGTCTCCGACCCCGGCACGCCGCTGCTCGACGTGTTGCGCGGCGAGATGGGCCTGACCGGCACCCGCTTCGGGTGCGGGCTGGAGGCGTGCGGGGCGTGTTTCGTGCTGCTCGACGGGCGGCCGGTGGCCTCCTGCACCACCCCGCTGTCGGTCGCCGAAGGGCGTGACGTGGTGACGATCGAGGGGCTCGCTCCGGGGGACGAGCTCCATCCGGTGCAGCGGGCGATCCTGGACGAGCAGGCCGGGCAGTGCGGCTTCTGCCTGTCGGGGATCATGGTCAGCGCCGCCGCCCTGCTGGCCCGCGATCCGCACCCCGACGAGGAGGCCGTGGTGGCCGCGCTCGACCGCAACCTGTGCCGGTGCGGCGTCCACCGCCGCGTGGTCCGCGCGGTGCTCAAGGCGGCCGGGGAGGTGACCCGATGAGCGAGCGACTGGCGGAACGCGTCTCGATCGGCCCCGACGGCGTGATCTGCGTGATCGCCGGCAAGGTGGAGCTCGGCCAGGGAGTGCTCACGGCGCTGGCCCAGATCGCCGCCGACGCGCTCGGCGCGGACCTGGCACAGGTGCGGATGGTCGCCGCCCGTACCGACGGAGGGCCCGACGAGGGGCTCACGGCGGGCAGCCTGTCGATCCAGCGCGCGGGCCCGCCGCTGCGCGAGGCGTGCGCGCGCGTCCGCGCCGCCTGCGCCGCCGAGGCCGCCCGCCGCTGGGGCGTCTCCCCCGGCGAGGTGACGGTACGGCGGGGCGAGTTCCGCGCGGGCGACCTGACCGCGACGTACGCCGACCTCGCCAAGGCCGTCGACCTCCCCGCCGAGGAGGCGCCCGCCGATGCCGGGACCGAGCAGAACGTGTACGTCGGCACCAGCGTGCCCCGGCTGGACCTGCCCGACAAGGTGGCCGGGCGGCCCCGCTTCATCCACGACCTGCGCCTGCCCGGCCAGCTCCACGGCCGCGTCCTGCGCCCGCCCTCCCCCGGCGCGCGGCTGGCACGGCTGTCGCCGCCGCCGCAGGACCTGCGCGTCGTCCGCGACGGCTCCTTCCTGGGCGTGCTGGGCGAGTCGGAGGCCGAGGCCGACCGGGCGCTCGGCCGGCTGCGCCGGCTGGCCGAGTGGGACGAGCGTGACACGCTGCCCGACGAGAACGACCTCGACACGTTCCTGCGGGCGGGGCCGCACGAGACGATCCCGGTGCGCGTCGCGGACGGCGAGCCGCCGGAGGGGCAGGTGATCGAGGCGACCTACAGCAGGCCGTTCCTGGCCCACGCCTCGATCGCGCCGAGCTGCGCCGCCGCCCGCTGGAACGCCGACGGCACGCTGGAGGTCTGGACCCACTCCCAGGGCGTCTACCTGCTGCGCCGCGCGCTTGCCGAGGTGCTCGGCCTGGACCACGACCGCGTCGCGGTGCGCCACGTCGAGGGCGCCGGCTGCTACGGCCACAACGGCGCCGACGACGTGGCGCTCGACGCCGCCCTGCTGGCCCGCGCGTCCGGCGGTAGGCCGGTGCACGTGCGGTGGAGCCGGGCCGACGAGCTGACGTGGGCGCCGTTCGGCTCAGCCATGTCGGCGGACGTGTCGGCCGTGGTGGACGAGGCCGGGTCGGTGCGTTCGTGGCAGTACGACGTGTGGAGCCAGGGCCACATCAGCCGCCCCACCTACGGCGGCCGGCCGGGCCTGCTCGCCGGCGCCCACCTGGAGCGGCCATGGACGTACGGGGCGCCCACCGACCCGCCGCCGCAGGCCGGATGGGGGTCGGCGCGCAACGCCGATCCGATCTACGACTTCCCGCGCGCCCAGGTCACCGGCCATCGCCTGACGGAGACGCCGATCCGCTCGTCGGCGCTGCGCTCGCTCGGGGCGTTCATGAACGTCTTCGCCATCGAGTCGTTCATGGACGAGCTGGCCCTGGCCGCCGGGCGCGACCCGCTGGAGTACCGGCTTGACCACCTGAGCGACCCGCGCGCCCGTGAGGTGCTGCGGCGGGCCGCCGACGCGGCCGGCTGGGGGCGGCCGGGGCTCGGCATCGGGTTCGCCCGCTACAAGGGGTTCGGCGCCTACTGCGCCGCCGTCGCGGAGATCGAGGCCGAGCAGGACGTGCGCGTGCGCCGGCTGACCCTCGCGGTGGACGTCGGCCAGGTCATCAACCCCGACGGCGTGCGCAACCAGATCGAGGGCGGCGCCGTGCAGGCGACGAGCTGGACGCTGAAGGAACGCGTGCGCTTCGACCGGCGCGCGATCACCAGCCGCGACTGGGAGAGCTACCCGATCCTGCGCTTCAGCGAGACGCCGGAGGTCGCGGTGGAGTTGGTCGAGCACCCGGACACGCCGCCGGTGGGCTCGGGCGAGGCGGCCCAGGGCCCGGTGGCGGCCGCGATCGCCAACGCCGTCGCCGCCTCGATCGAGGTCCGCGTCCGCGACCTGCCCATCACCCGGGACGCCATCATCCGCGCCATCGGCTGACCGCCTCCGGGGCGTCAGCGTGGCGTCCTGATCCTTCGATCACTCTCCGTTACCTTGCGAGGGAGATGGGGGGATCTGTTGTGAATGGTTCGGCATGGGGCGGGCGTCTTCCCCGCCGGTCGGTCATCGGGATGTTCGCCGCGCTGGGGGCCGCCCCGGTGCTGGGCGGCGCCCGGGCGAGCGCCGCGGCGCGGCCGTCCTGGACGGTGTTGCGGGCGCGGCCCGCGCGCGTCGACCTGGGCCGGCGCACCGTGGCCACCTGGGCCTACGACGACGTCGTGCCCGGTCGCCTCATCCGGGCCACGGCGGGCGGCGCCGTGCGCGCGCGGCTGGTCAACGACCTGCCCGCGCCGACGACCGTGCACTGGCACGGCATCAGGATCGCGTTCCCGATGGACGGGGCTCCGGGCTTCAGCCAGGAGGCCACCCGGCCCGGGGAGACGTTCGACTACGCGTTCACCGTGCCGGACGCGGGGACGTACTTCTACCACTCGCACGTCGGCATGCAGAACGACCGCGGCCTGTACGGCGCGCTGATCGTGGAGGACCCGCACGAGCCGCTCCGCTACGACGAGGAGTACACCGTCGTGCTCGACGACTGGCTCGACGGCGTCAACGGCACCCCCGACGACGAGCTGCGCCGGCTGAACGCCTCCTCCGAGCACGACGACAACATCCGCAGCGCCGCGCTGGGCGGCGTGGCGGGCGAGACGCTCTATCCGTACTACCTGGTCAACGGGCGCAGGCCGAGCGCGCCGGTGACGTTCTCGGCCCGGCCGGGCGCGCGGGCCAGGTTCAGGGTGATCAACGCGGCCGCCGACACCGCGTTCCGCTTCGCGATCGGCGGCCACCGGCTGACGGTCACCCACACCGACGGGTTCCCGTGCGCGCCCGTCACCGTGGACACCGTCATGATCGGCATGGGCGAGCGCTACGACGTCCTCGTCACGCTGGAGGACGGCGCGTTCCCGCTGGTGGCGGTGGCGGAGGGCAAGCGCGCGCGGGCGTTCGCCGTGGTGCGCACGTCGCCGCGGGCCGCCGCGCCGACGCCGGGCGCCCGGGTGCCGCAGCTCAGCGGGCGGATGCTGACCTACGGCGATCTGAACGCCCGCCGCGAGGACCAGCTGCCCACCGCGACGAAGAGCGTCCGGGTGAGGCTCGGCATGCGGCCGTCCGGGAACGAGTGGACGCTCAACGGCCGCCTCGCGAACGACCCGCTGCGGCTGCGCGTGGACGAGGGCGAGACGCTGCGGATCATCATGGAGAACGAGTCGCCCATGTGGCACCCGATGCACCTGCACGGCCACACCTTCCAGGTGCGCGGGCGGACGGGCCGGCGGGGGCCGCGCAAGGACACCGTGAACATCCTGCCGCGCGAACGGCTGCGCATCGACGTGCACGCCGACAACCCCGGCGAGTGGATGTTCCACTGCCACAACCTGTACCACCAGGAGCAGGGCATGATGGGCGTCCTCGGCTACGGCCCGCAGCGCCGCGATCTGCGCATGACCCACAACTCGAGCGACGCGCACGGTCACGTCGACCGGCACAAACGCGGCGACCGGACCGACGGGCGCGGGCAGGAGAAGGGGCGCCGGCGCCGCCATGGCGGTCACTGACTCTCGGGGTGGGTTGACGGGGGCGGGCGTGTCGCTTACGTTTCCGGCGATCGACGAAACTTATCGTCACACTGCCGAAATTTTCGGAGGCGCCCTGTGTTACGTGGAGTTCTCGCCCTCACCCTCCTCGGCCTGCCGGCGGTGAACCCGGCCGCCGGCCCGCCCGCCATAGTGCCCGCCGTCACCGTGAACGAGCGCGTCAGGCACCAGGAGATCGACGGTTTCGGCATCTCCCAGGCCTTCCGCCGCAACGAGCTGCTCGAAGCGCTGCCGCGGGAGCGGCAGCGCGAGGTCCTCGACCTGTGGTTCGACCGCGACAAGGGGGCGGGGCTCAGCATCCTGCGCCTCGGCATCGGCTCCTCACCCGCCGGCAGCCCGTACGACCACATGGTCTCGATCCAGCCCGAGGACCCGGGCGGCCCGGACGCGCCGCCGAGGTACGTCTGGGACGGCGACGACAACAGCCAGGTCTGGGTCGCCAAGGAGGCCCAGCGGTACGGCGTGAAGCGGTTCTTCGCCGACGCCTGGAGCGCCCCCGGCTACATGAAGGACAACGGCGACGACAAGAACGGCGGCACGCTCAAGCCCGAGTGGCGGCAGGCGTACGCGAACTACCTGGTCGCCTACACGAGGTTCTACGCCAGGGAAGGCATCAAGATCACGGACCTGGGCTTCACGAACGAGCCCGACTACACGGCCTCGTACGCCTCGATGCGGTTCACCCCGGAGCAGGCCGCCGAGTTCGTCAAGGTGCTCGGGCCGGTCGCCAAGGGCATGAAGGTGACCTGCTGCGACTCCTTCGGCTGGAACGAGGCCAAGGCGTACACGGCGGCGATCGAGGCCGACCCCGAGGCGCGCCGCTGGGTCAAGGTGCACACCGGCCACACGTACGCGAGCCCGGTGGACGGCCCGCTGCCGACGGACAGGAAGACCTGGATGTCGGAGTGGAACCCCAACGGCACCACCTGGAACGAGGCCTGGGACGACGGCAGCGGCTACGACGGCTTCACGATCGCGCAGGCCGTGCACGACGCGCTCACGCTGGGCGACGTCAGCGCCTACGTCTACTGGCTGGGCGGTTCGGCCGGCGCGACGCGGGCGCTGCTGCAGCTCGACGACCAGGCGCGGACCTACCGCGTCTCGAAGCGGCTGTGGGCGCTGGCCGGCTACAGCCGGTTCGTCCGGCCCGGCGCGGTGCGGCTGGAGGCGCGGGCGGCCGACCCGGCGCTGAAGGTCTCGGCGTTCCGCAACCCGGACGGCTCCCGCGTGGTCGTGGCGCTCAACACCGGCACCGCGCCGATCACGTGGCAGGGCGTGCACGGCCGGGCCACCGCGTACGTCACCGACGAGGACGACTCCATGACCCCGTCGCCGGTCAAGGGGCGCACGGTGACGCTGCCGCCGCGCGCGCTCACCACGATCGTCGTCGGATGACGGCACCGGGCCGGGCCCAGGACGGGCCCGGCCCGGGGTCGTCAGCCCCACACCTCGCGGGCGGTCTCGGCGATCAGCGCGAGCTTGGCGAACTGCTGGTCCTCGGTCAACTGGTTGCCCTCGACCGTGGAGGAGAAGCCGCACTGCGGCGACAGGCAGAGCTGGTCGAGGTCGACGTACTTGGCCGCCTCGTCGATGCGCCGCTTGAGCGTGTCCTTCGACTCCAGCTCGCCGCGCTTGGTCGTGACCAGGCCGAGCACGACCATCTTGCCCTTCGGCACGAACCGCAGCGGCTCGAAGCCACCCGAGCGCTCGTCGTCGTACTCCAGGAAGAAGCCGTCCACCTTAAGCTCGTTGAACAGCGCCTCGGCGACGAAGTCGTAGCCGCCGGAGGCGGCCCAGGAGGAGCGGAAGTTGCCGCGGCACATGTGCGTGGTGATCGTCATGCCGGCCGGCTTGGCGGCGAGCGCGGCGTTGATCTGCTTGATGTAGCGCAGGTGCATGTGCTCGGCGTCGTCGCCGCGCCCGGCGAGCTCCGCCCGCTGCGCCGGGTCGTTGAGGTAGGCCAGGCTGGTGTCGTCGAACTGCAGGTACGTGCAGCCCAGCGCGCCGATCCTGCGCACCTGCTCGGCGTAGGCGGCGCTCAGGTCGTGCCAGAACTCCTCGACGTCGGGGTAGACGCCCGGGTCGATGGAGGCCGGGCCGCCCCGGTAGTGGACCATGCTCGGGGACGGGATGGTCAGCTTCGGCACGGCCGTGGTGACCGTGTCCCGCAGGAACGCGAAGTCGTCGGCGAAGATCGGCTCGGTCAGCCTGATCCGGTCGTGCACCCGCAGCGCGGCCGGGGTGAACTCGATGTCGCCCTGCTCGTTGTGGAAGCGCACGGTGATGCGCTCGTCGTCGGCCTGGCCGATGCCGCCGAGCCGGTAGATGAAGTCCATGTGCCAGGACGCCCGGCGGAACTCACCGTCGGTCGCGCTCTGCAGGCCGACCTCCTCCTGCCGGCGCACCACCTGTCTGATCGCCGCGTCCTCGGCCTCGCGCAGGGCGTCGCCGGTGAGGGTCTCGCGGGCGCGCAGCAGCGCGGACGGGCGGAGGAGGCTGCCGACGTGATCGGCGCGGAAGGGCGGTGACGTACGCATGGACGATCATCCTCCGTAGAGCTTCCTGAGCGGGGCCTTGAGCAATTTGCCGGCCGCGTTCTTGGGCAGTTCAGCCACGAATTCAAGATATTTCGGGATCTTGTAGCGGGCCAGGCGGCCGTCCAGGTGCTTGAGCACCTCGTCCGCGCCGGCCGTGGCCCCCGGTCTGAGCACCACCAGGGCCTTGCCGACCTCGCCCCACCGGCCGTCGGGCACGCCGATCACCGCGCACTCGGCCACCGCGGGGTGCTCGTAGAGCGCGCTCTCGACCTCGGCGGGATAGACGTTCTCGCCGCCGGAGATGATCACATCGGTGATCCGGTCGGAGATGCGCACGTAGCCGTCCTCGTCGGCGACGCCGACGTCGCCGGAGCGGAACCAGCCGTCCGGCGACAGCACCTTCGCGGTCTCCTCGGGGCGCCGCCAGTAGCCGGGCATGACGTTGGGGCCCTGGACGTACACCTCTCCAGGCTCGCCGGGGGCGGCGGGAGAGCCGTCGGGGGCGACCAGCCGGACGTCGGAGAAGAAGCACGGCACCCCGGCCGACCCCGCCTTGGCGACCGAGTGCTCGGCGGCCAGGAACAGCGCGCCGGGGGACGTCTCGGTCATGCCGTACCCCTGCAGGAACGTCAGCCCGCGCTCCTGGTACGCGCGGATCAGCGGCTCGGGCACCGGCGCGCCCCCGCACAGCAGGTGCCGCAGACTCGACAGATCGGCCCGCGCCCAGCGCGGCGACTGCGCGAGGAACGCGAACATCGACGGCACCCCGAACATCACCGTCACGCGCTCGGCCTCGATGAGGTCGAAGGTGCGCGCCACGTCGAACGACGGCTCGAGGATCGCCCGCCCGCCCTTGAGCACGGTCGGGATCAGCGTCTGGGCCAGCGCCGCGATGTGGAACATGGGCGCGCTGATCAGCGTCACCTCGTCGTGCGCGAGCGGCACGTCCACCAGCAGGTTGACGGTGTTCCAGGTCAGGTTGCCGTGGGTGAGCATGGCGCCCTTGGGGCGGCCGGTCGTGCCGGAGGTGTACATGATCAGGCAGACGTCGTCGTGGCCCACGGGCTCGTCGATCGGCTCGGGCGAGCCCGCGGCGATCAGCTCCTCGTAGCCGCCGGCCGTCAGGTGCCGGCCGGGCAGGCCGTCGCCGTCGCGCTCCTCGCCCAGCACGAGCACCGCCGCCTCGGCGTCCTCGAGGATGAAGCGCAGCTCGGGCACGGCCAGCCGGGTGTTGAGCGGCACGAACACCGCTCCCAGCAGCCCCGCCGCGAAGAACGTCTCGACCAGCGCGGGCTGGTTCGCGCCCAGGAACGCGACCCGGTCGCCGCGCCCGACACCGTGCCCGACACCGTGCCCGACACCGTGCCCGACGCCGAGCCGGGAGGCCAGCCGGTAGACCCGGTCGCGCAGCTCACGGTAGGTGTGGTGCCGCCCGGCGTACGTGATCGCGACCCGGTCCGGAGTCATGCGCGCCCTGCGTGCCGGCCACGAGCCAATCCCCTGATTCCGCATCGGCACTCCTTGACGGTCAGGCCCTCAAGCTAGATCGCGTTCATCCGTTCGTCCAGGTTTCATCGGGTACGGCGTCGAGGAGCCGGGCCACCACCTCGACGGCCTCCGGACGGAACCGCTCGTGCAGCGTGTGGCAGACCCGCTGGGCCTTCTCGGCGGGCCAGTCGTCCGGCAGGTAGCGCAGCGGCAGCCGCGGGTCGGCCCTGATGATCTGCAGCCAGCCGGTGAGCAGCAGCAACGATCGGGCCAGGTCGTCGGGCGCTTCCGGCGCCGGGTCGGCGCGGTCCCACGTGCGCAGGAAGTCGCGGTAGCGGGCGCCGAGGCCGGCCAGGTCGTAGGCGTCGGCGACCACGGCGTGCATGTCGGTCGGCGGGCGCGGCTCGGCGGCGAAGACCTTCACGCCGTCGCCGAGACCGGCGGTCAGGCCCGTGGCGTCGACCTCGCCGGGAGCGATCCACAGGCCGTTGCGCAGCGGCGCGAACCCGGCCCAGACCAGCCGGGAGCGCAGCTCGTGCCGCTCGCGCTGCCAGGACTCGGGCAGCGAGAAGCCGATGAGCGTCCAGCGGTCCTCGTCGGTGTCGTTGACCACGCCGCTGCGCCAGATGCGGCGCTCGCCGTCCCTGAGCACGTCGGTGCTGGCCGGGGTGAGGCCGAAGTACATCCGGCGGCCCGCGCGGGTGCGGCGCAGCAGCCCGCGCCGGACCATGCGGGTCAGCGTCGAGCGGGTGGCCTCCTCCGAGATCCCCACCCGGGCGAACGCGTCGATGAACGTCCGCGACGCGACGCAGATGCCGCGGCCGTACACGTGGTCGCCGAGGAAGGTCAGAATCACCGATTGGGGCCGCACGCGGCCCTCCTCCCCGAAGTTGGGCACAGTATTGACAGCCGTAATGTACCTGCCTACATTCGGGGGGCCACGCGAGGGAGCCGCCGCCGTCTGCGAGGAGCGAGCGACCGGAGTGACCTGGACAAAGCGGCGGGTCCTCAAGCGACCGCGCCGCATCACGCAGTGACTCCAGGAGGTCCTGATGCGCAGGCTTCTTCCGTCCCTCGCCGCTCTCCTGCTGGCGCTGACCGCGTGCGCCGGTGACGGCGGTGGCGGTGGTGGTGGTGGCGGATCCGGCGCGCAGGACCCGATCAGGGTGGGCCTCATCGTCTCGCTGACCGGCAACTACACGCCGCTCGGCAGCGAGGACAAGAAGGCCGTGGAGCTCGCCGTAGAGCAGGTCAACGCGCAGGGCGGGCTGCTCGGCCGCCAGGTGGAGCTGATCACGCGCGACGACAAGACGGCCCCCGACCAGGGCATCGTGGCCTACAACCAGATCAAGGGCGAGATCGACGCGCTGATCGGGCCGGTCTTCTCCAACGCGGCGCTGGCGGTCGAGCCGCTGGCGCAGCGCGACCGGATGCCGTACCTGTCGCTGGCTCCGGCGCAGGAGCAAGTCGAGCCGATCAAGTCGTACATCTTCGTCACGCCCGCCCTGTCCAGCATGTACGCCGAGCGCTACCTGCAGTACATCCAGGCCGAGGGCATCAAGACCGTCGCGGTGGCGTGGGACTCCAAGAGCGCCTACTCGGTCTCCGGGCACGAGTCGATGGTCGAGCTCGCCCCGAAGTACGGCGTGACGATCGCCGTGGACGAGCCGTACGAGACGACCACCTCCGACTTCAGCGCCCTGTTCCAGCACGTGCGCGACTCCCGGGCCGAGGCGCTGGTGTTCTGGGGCTCGGGCGCGCCGGGCGTGACTGCGGCCAAGCAGTACGTGGCCTCCGGGCTGGAGACGCCGCTCTTCCTGACCGGCTCGCAGGCCAGCACGTTGTGGCTGGAGCCGATGGGCGCGGACGCCGAGGGCATGATCGTGCAGAGCGCCATCGGCGTGGTCGGCGAGCACCTGCCGGACGGCCGGCAGAAGGAGGTCATCGAGCAGATGGCCGGGCCGTTCGAGCAGAAGCACGGCTACCCGCCGCCGCAGTTCGCCCAGGACGGCTACAGCGCGAGCCTGCTGCTGTTCGAGGCCATCAGGAAGGCCGGCAGCACCGACAAGACGAAGATCCAGCAGGCGTTGGAGACCATGGACCTGATCACGCCGAACGGCCGCTTCCGCTACTCCCCCACCGACCACTCCGGCCTGTCCCCCGAGTACATCTCGATCAACACCGTCGAGAACGGCACGTTCGTGCCCACCGAGTGGGCCAAGGAGCAGCTGGCGAAGACCGTCGCCGAGGCAGGGTGAGGCGTGCTGACGGTCACCGGGGTCTCCCGTTCCTTCGGCGGCGTCTACGCCGTCCGCGACGTGTCGCTGTCGGTCGCGGACGGCGAGGTCTGCGGCGTCATCGGCCCGAACGGCGCCGGCAAGTCCACCCTGTTCAACCTCATCACCGGTCACCTGGCGGCCGACCGCGGCCAGATCTCCTTCCTCGGCCGGCGGGTCGACCGGCTCGCCCCGCACCGGCGGGCCAGGCTCGGCATGTCGATCGTCTTCCAGGCGGCCCGGGTGTTCCGCGGCATGACCGTCCGCGAGAACGTCATGGTCGGCATGCACGGCCGTACGAGCGCCGGGTTCGTCTCGGCGGCGCTGCGGCTGCCGCGGCACCGGCGCGACGAGCGCGAGATCGCCGCCGAGGCCGAGCGCGCCCTCGGCCGCGTGGGCCTGGCCGAGTGGGCCGACCGGCCCGCCGACCGGCTGCCGATCGGCCAGCAGCGGGCGCTGCAGCTGGCCCGCGCCCTGTGCGCGCGGCCCCGGCTGCTGCTGCTCGACGAGCCGGCCTCGGGGCTGCGCGGCGAGGAACGCGAGCGGCTCGCGGCACTGGTCGAGGAGTTGCGCGCCGACGGGCTGACGATCCTGCTCATCGAGCACGACGTGGCCTTCGTGACCCGCCTGGCCGACCGCGTCGTGGTGCTCGACCTCGGTCAGGTCATCGCCGACGGCCCGCCCGCCGAGGTGCGCGCCGACCCGCTGGTGCTCGCCGCCTACCTCGGGCAGGCGTCATGATCGACGTCCAGGACCTGGTGGTCTCGTACGGCACCGCGACCGCGCTGGAGCACGTCACGCTCACCGTCGCCGAGGGCGAGATGGTCGCCCTGCTCGGCCCGAACGGCGCCGGCAAGTCCACGCTCGCGGGCGCCCTGGCCGGGCTGCTCGAACCCGCGTCGGGCACCGTCCGTGTCCGCGGGCGGCTGGCGCTGATCCCTGAAGGACGCCAGCTCTTCCCCGACCTGTCGGTGGCCGACAACCTGGCGCTCGGCGGCTGGCGCTCCGGCCGCCGCGACCCCGCTCTCGTCTACGACCTGCTGCCCCGCCTCGCCGAGCTGGCCGGGCGCAAGGCGGGCGTGTTGTCGGGCGGCGAGCAGCAGATGGTGGCCTTCGGCCGGGCGATGATGTCGGAGCCCGACGCGCTCGTGGTCGACGAGCTCTCACTGGGCCTGGCCCCCAACGTGACCGCCGACCTGGCCGCCCACCTGGCGGAGCTGAACCGCTCACGCGGCCTGACCGTGCTGCTCATCGAGCAGAACGCGCGCCTGGCGTTCGACCTGTGCGACCGGGCTTACGTGCTGGAGTCCGGGCGGCTGGTGACCGAGGGGCCGTGCGCGGAGCTGGCCGGCGACCCGCGGGTGGCCAGCGCGTACCTGGGAGGCGCGATCTCATGAGCGCGTTCCTGACGTATCTGCTCAACGGGCTGGCGGTGGGGTGCGCGATCGCGCTGATCGCCAGCGGCCTGGTCGTCATCCACCGGGTCACCGGCGTGGTCAACTTCGCGCAGGGCACGTTCGCCGTGGTCGCCGGGCTCTGCGTGTCGTCGCTGCTCGGGCTCGGGATTCCGCACGGCGTGAGCGAACTGGCCGCGGTCACGGTGGCGGCGTTCGCGGGGCTGCTGGCCGGGGTGGCGGCGATCGGCAGACGCGGCACCACGCCGCTGTCGTCGCTCATCGTGACGCTGGGCGTGGGCGTGCTCGCGTACGCCGTCGAGATCGTGTTGTGGGGCGACCAGCCGCGGTCGGCGCCCGGGCTCGCGGGCTCGGTGACGCTGGCGGGGGCGCGCGTCCAGACCCAGCACCTGCTGGTGATCGGGGTGACGGCGGCCACGTTCGTGCTGCTCGCGCTCTTCTTCGGGCGCACCTACCTGGGCAAGGCGCTGACGGCGTGCGCCTCCAACCCGTACGCCGCCCGCGTCGTCGGCATCGACGTGCGGCGGATGGGGCTGCTGGCGTTCGCGCTCGGCGGGCTGCTCGGCGGGCTGGCCGGGGTGCTGGTGACGCCGCTGCGGCCGATCTCGTTCGACACCGACGTCACGCTCATCGTCAACGGCTTCGCCGCGGCGGTCTTCGGGGCGCTCACCCGGCCCGTGGTCACGCTCGCCGGCGCGCTGCTGCTGGGCGTCGCCGAGACCATGGCCGCGGGCTACGGCTACGGCTCCCATCAGCTGGAGGTGGCACTGGGCCTCATGATCGTCGTCATGATCGTCCAGGCGAGCCGCCGCTCGACGCTCTCCCAGGAGGTCACGTGATCGGGCGGATCGCGGTGGCGGTCGTGGCCGTCGTGACGCTCGCGCTGCCCGCGCTGCTGGACGACAGCGCGCTGGCCGTCTACATCCTGCTGGGCCTGGCCGCGATGGTCACCGTCGGGGTGTCGCTGCTCATGGGGTACGCCGGGCAGGTCTCCCTGGGGCAGGGCGCCTTCTACGGCATCGGGGCGTACACGGCCGCGCTGCTCGCGCTCGGCGGGGTGCCGCCGCTGGCCGGGCTGGTCGCCGCGCCCGTGGTCGCCGCCGTGTCGGCGCTGGTCATCGGCACGCCGCTGCTGCGGCTGCGCGGTCACCACCTGGCGTTCGCGACCCTGGCCGTGCAGCTCATCCTGCTGTCGGTGGCGGGGCAGCTGGAGTTCACCGGCGGCGACATCGGGCTGCAGGGCATCCCGCAGTTCGGCGTCGGCTCGTGGGAGGCGGGCGGCGCGGCGGCGTACGCGTACCTGACGTGGGGCGGGCTCGCGCTGGTGATGCTGGTGACGCGGAACGTCATCACCTCCCGGCCCGGCCGGGCCCTGCGCGCGCTGGCCACCAGCGAGACCGCCGCCGCCTCCTCCGGCATCCCCGTCGGGCGGTACAAGCTCGTGGTCTTCGCCCTGTCGGCGGCCTTCGCCGGGCTGGCCGGCGGCATCTACTGCTTCTACACCGGTTACGTCGCGCCCGGCTCCTTCCCGGTGCTCATCTCGATCCAGTACATCGTCATGGCCGTGGTGGGCGGGCTCGGCACGATCTGGGGCGCCGTCGTGGGGGCCGCCGCCATCACGCTGCTGGTGCAGGGGCTGGACGGCCTGGCCACGC
Source organism: Nonomuraea aridisoli (assembly GCF_003236395.1). Lineage (GTDB taxonomy): Bacteria > Actinomycetota > Actinomycetes > Streptosporangiales > Streptosporangiaceae > Nonomuraea > Nonomuraea aridisoli. The sequence goes on from NZ_POUD01000162.1 coordinate 19,287, forward strand.
TGCCGGGCATGCCGTCGTACGCGCCGACCGTGCTGTCGTACGCGGTGTACGCGCTCGTGCTGATCGGCATGGTGCTCTTCATGCCCCAGGGCCTGGTGCCCGCCCTCACCCGCAGACGGAGGCGCCTGAACACCCGCGCGTGAACACCGGTCGTCACCCTGGGTCCTCCAGCGTCGGGACCACCGGGGACAGGAACGGGTCAGCGTGCTCGGTCACCTCGCCCCGTGCCATGCGGAAGACGCGGACCTCCTCGTCGCTCTCGTCGTCCAGGACGTAGAGCAGCCCGAAGGAGCCGGGGGCGATCTCGCCCACCCGGGCGAAGAGGCCGATGATCTCCTGGCCCCAGGCGCCGCGGCGGTTGGGGTTGCCCGCCAGGTGCAGGAACGGGGTGCCGTTCATCCAGCGCAGGTCGAGCAGGCCGTAGTCGCCCAGCCGCGCGAGCCGCTCCTGGATCTCCTCGATCTGGCGCGTCAGCCGGGCCGGGTCCTCCTCGGGGCCGGCCGTGTCGCGGATGGTCACCCACCCGTGGTACTCGAACACGCGCCTCAGGCTAACGCTGATCCGATTGTTCCCTTGAGGCCCTTGTGATTCAGTTCCGATCATTTTCGATCGGTGCTGCTCCGGAATCGGTGAAATCACCGGCTTCACAAGGGGCCCTTTCAGTCATGACATCCGCGGGTAACACTGGACGGCGTGTCCCCTGTCGATCGCGTACCCGTGCTGCGCGGCCGCGGCGAGGAGGAGCGCGCCCTGCGGCGCCTGCTCGACGGCGCGTCGGCCGGCTCCGGCGGGGCTCTGGTGCTGGCGGGTCCGCCCGGCATGGGAAAGACGGCGCTGCTCGACCTGGCCGCCGCCTCCCCCGGTTTCCGCGTGCTGCGCGTGTCGGGCGTGGAGCCGGAGTCGTGCCTGCCGTACTCCGGCCTGCACGCCCTCCTGCACCCGATCGCGGCGTCCGTACGGCTGCCCGATGCCCAGGCCGGCGCTCTGGCCGCGGCGCTGGAGTCCGGTGCCGCCACCGGTGGGCTGGCGCTGCCCGCCGCCGTGCTCGGCCTGCTGGCGGCGGTGGCCGCCGACCGGCCGGTGCTGGCCTGCGTCGACGACGCCGACCTGCTGGATCCGGGCAGCCGCGAGGTGCTGTCGTTCGCGGCCCGGCGGCTGTCGGGCAAGCCGGTGGCGCTGGTGTTCGCGGCCCGTTCGCCGGGCCGCGACCTGGCGGGTCTGCCCGTCCGCGTGCTGGAGGGGCTGGACGCGGCCGCCGTCCGCGAGCTGGCCGGCGACCTCGCGCCGGGCAAGGTCGCCGAGGACCTGCTGGCGGCGGTCGACCAGATCGCCCGCGGCAACCCTCTCGCGCTGGCCGAGCTGATCGGCGCGCTCACCCCGGATCAGCTGGCCGGCCTGGCCGCCCCGCCTGTCGCGCCGCCCCGGGACGGGCGGCTGTGGCGGGCGCACGCCGACCGCCTGGCCGCGTTGCCCGCGCGGACCCGCCGGCTCCTGCTGCTCGTCGCCGCCGACCCCGGCGTGGAGGCCGAGGCCCTGATCCGCGCCGCCCACCCGGCCTGCGCCCTCACCGCCCTCGAACCGGCCGAACACGCCGGCCTGCTGCGCTGCGCCGGCGACCGCTACGACTTCCCCGACCCCGCCGTGCGCGCCGTCGCCTACCACGGCGCCTCCCTCCTCC
>NZ_POUD01000163.1 GCF_003236395.1 Nonomuraea aridisoli
ACCCCGTCAGCCCCGAGACCCCCGACAGGAAGGCGGCCTCCCCGAAGCTCATGCCCTCCTGGGTGAGCTGCACGGCCAGGAACGTCACCGCCCCCGCCTCGGCCCACAGGAACAGGAAGATCAACACGACGGACCACCGCACGTTGGCGTTGCTCAGCGCCTGCTTGACCGGGGCGAGCATGCCGCCCGGCAGCCGGGTGGACAGTTCGGGCAGCGGACGGGTGAGGCCGTTGCGGTCGATCCAGTCGTAGACCTTCGCCTGGTTGCGTCTGGTGCCGATGATCGCCTGCGCCACGATGATCGGGATCCCCAGGAGCGGGATGAGCAGGAAGGCCTCACGCCAGCCGGCGAACCCGAGGACGGCGGCGATGAGCGCGCCGGTGAGGAACTGCCCGAGCGGAAATCCGGTGTGGTGCACGCCGACGGCGAAGCCGCGGTGCTCCTTGGGCCACCATTCGCTCACCAGCGCCACGTTGACCGGCTCGGAGCCGCCCCGGCTGATCCCCATGGGGATGCGCAGCAGGAGGAACGCCGCGAAGCTGCCGGCCAGCCCGAACGTGAGGGCGCCGCCCAGGATGGCGAGCAGCATCGCGACGTTCCACGTCCAGGTGCGCCGGTAACCGGTGCCGATGCGGTCCGAGATCCAGCCGAACAGCAGGGCGCCGACGATCAGGCCGCCGAAGAACACCGAGTTGACCAGCCCCGCCTGGGTGGAGCTGAGCTCGTACTCCTCCTGGATGGCGGGCAGGACGGCGGGCAGGATGCCGCCGTCCACGGCGGTCATCAGGATCGCGCCGGTGGTCACCGCGAGCGTCGCCCACGAGAGGGGATGTCCGCGGGGTATCCAGGATGTCGGCGCCGGCGTTTCGGACAAGACGGCCTCGCTGAGTGTCGGACCGGATGGCCGCGCCGACCTGCGATCGCACGACAACCCTGCGCTGGCGGGCTCGTCCGGTGCTCAGGGGTGGATCTTCGGTGCCGTCATTGTTCATGGCGATTTGTCCAAGGTCAACAGCGAAGCCCCGCCTCGAAGCCAAGGGGCGGGGTTTGGCGAACGTTCCACTGGGCGACTCCCGGAGGCAATCCATGATCTCTAGGTTTCCCCTTGTTGCTTAGTCAAGCTAAGGGAGACCGCCATGCAGAGGAGCCCCGTCGTGCGGGCTCGCGGGATCACGAAGTCCTTCGGTGATGTGGTCGCACTCGACGGCGTCGACCTAGACGTGGCGAGTGGGCAGGTCCACGGCCTGGTCGGTCCGAACGGCGCAGGCAAGACGACGCTCCTCGGCCTGCTGCTCGGCCTGGCGGTGGCGGACGGCGGCAGCCTGGAGATCCTGGGCACGCCGGTCGGGCGGGCGCTGGCGGTCCCCGACGGCGTCGCGGGTTTCGTGGACGGGCCCGGACTGTATCCGTCGCTCACCGCGCGGCAGAACCTCACGGCCCTGGCCTCACTACGCGGAAACGCCGACGGCGGCGCGGTCGAGAGGGCCCTGGAGCAGGTCGGCCTCACCGACGTCGCGGACGACCGGATCCGGGGGTTCTCGCTGGGCATGCGCCAGCGGCTCGGGCTGGCCGCCGCGCTGCTCACCACACCGCGCCTGCTCGTCCTGGACGAGCCGGCCAACGGTCTGGACCCGGCCGGCAAGCGCCACGTGCACCGCGTCATCACCGAGCTCGCCGCGAACGGCACCGCCGTGGTCCTGTCCAGCCACCGGATGGACGACCTCGCCGCGCTGTGCTCCGAGGTCACCGTCCTCGCCACCGGCCGGGTGGTCTTCTCGGGCCCGCTGAGCAAACTCGCCGCCGAGAGCGGCGAACTGGACTACCGCCTGCTCACCTCCGATCCCGCCGCCGCCCACCAGGTGGCGGAGGGCGTCACCGGGCTCGGCGTGTTGCCGGGCCGCGACGGGCCGGACGCCGACGTGCTCGTGGTCCGCGGGCCCGTGCCGGCTCTCGACGAGCTGGTGGTGCGGCTGGTGGGGGACGGCGTGGCGATCCGGGAGCTGGCGCCCGTGGTGACGCCGCTCGAGGCCGCGTTCCTGGCCCTGACCGGGGCGGGCGGCGGACCCGGGCCGACCGAGGGAGGGACCCGATGACCGCGACGCAGGCCCGCCCGGCTCCGATGACGCGGGGCTACCGGTTCGAGCTGGTCAAGCTGCTCTCCCAGTGGCGGGTCCGCCTGCTGCTGCTCGTCTGCTGGATCGCCCCGGCCGCCTTCGTGGCCGCGGTCAGTCAGCAGAGCATGCTGCCCACGGACACGGTCTTCGGCCGCTGGATGCACGCCACCGGCTGGTCGGGCTCGCTGGTGGTGCTGGACTTCGCCTGCAGCTGGGCGCTGCCGCTGCTGACGTCGCTGGTCGCCGGCGACGTCTTCGCGGCCGAGGACCGGCTGGGCACCTGGCGCCATCTCCTCGTGGCGGTGCGTTCCCAGCGGCGGATCTTCGTGGCGAAGAGCCTCGCCAGTCTCACCGTGATCCTGCTGCTCGTGGCGGGTCTGGCCGCGTCGGGCATCGCCGGCGGCCTGCTCGCCGTCGGAAACGAGCCGCTGGTGGGTCTGGACGGCCATCTCCTCGCCCCGGCGGACGCGGCCGGCACGGTCCTGCTCGCGTGGGCGTGCGTGCTGGCACCGACGCTGGCGTTCGCCGCCGTCGGCCTGCTCGGCTCGGTGGCCCTCGGGCGCTCCCCGATGGGGCTGCTGATGCCCGCGCTCCTCGCCCTCGTGCTGCAGCTCGCGCAGCTGCTCCCGCTGCCCGTGGCCGTGCAGCTGGCCCTGCCGAGCCACGCCTTCCTCGCCTGGCGCGGTCTGTTCACCAGCCCGGCGCAGACCGGCCCGCTGCTCATCGGCCTCGTGGTGAGCCTGGTGTGGGCGGTCGTCGCCGCCGCGCTGGCCTACCGCCTGTTCCTGCGCCGCGACTTCACCGACCTGGCGTACGACGGGTCGGGCCGGCGGGTGCTGGTGACCGGGGTGGTGCCGCTGGCGGGCCTGGTCGCGCTCACCTTCGCGGTGGTCGCCGCCGTGACCCCGGCCCACGGCTCCGGGATCGAGCGGGCCAAGCTGCAGGACTCGCTCGCCACGGTGTACGCCCACCTGTACCGGCTGCAGGCCCGGGAGCTCGGCCGGCCCGACGTCACCGAGGCCCGGCTGAAGACGACCGCGTCCTGCGACAAGGGCAGCGTCCGGGTCGCCGACGAGGGGCCGGGCAACGACTGGCGGTGCGTCGTCTCCTGGCACCTGCCCGGCGTGGACTCCGTGGGCAGCGCCATCTACCAGCTCGACGTCACCGCGGACGGGCGGTACGTCGCCGACGGCGATGGGCCGAAGGAGGTGAACGGCTACTTCCAGGTGCGGACCCCGACCGGGGACGCACCCAATCCCCTCTGGCAGTTCGACGGGGACGTCGACCTGCTCGCAGACACTCCAGAAGGAACAGTTCATGCAAGTCACGCGTCAGCGCCGGCGCGTCCGGGAAACCCCTCTTGGGCTTCCTCACGGACGTACCGGCCGCAGAATCCGCCTCCTCGCGGCTAGCACCGCCGCTCTCGTCGTCGCCGGCGGAGGCATCGCCTACGCCTCGACCGACGTGTTCGGCAACGGGCAGGTCGGCCAGGCCACGGCTCAGGGCCTGCTGCTGCCCAGCGACCAGGCCATCGAGTCGATCGGTGACCGCCTGCTCGTCGACAACGGAAAACTGCTCTCCTCCACGGTCAGCCCCGACGGCCGCCGTCTCGCCGCGCTGACCAACGACCGGTCGATCGCCCTCACCATCGTCGACCTGGCGAACTACAAGATCCTTCAGCAGGCCGGCACCGCCGCGACAGCCGACCTGCGCATCGGCAACAACAACGTGGGGCAGGAGGGGCCGACCTACTCGCCCGACGGCTCGACGTTGTGGATGCCGCAGATCGACGGCTTCAGCCGCTTCCCGGTGAACGCCGACGGCACCGTCGGAGCCCCGACCTTAGTCTCGATCCCGGCGGACGGGTCGAAGCACGCGCTGCCCGCCCAGGCGGTCTTCTCGCCCGACGGCTCCACCCTGTACGCCGCCGTCAACGGCCAGAACCGCGTGGTGGCCATGGACCCCGCGACCGGCGCGATCCGGCACAGCTGGGACGTCGGCAACGCGCCGCGTGACCTGGTGCTGGTCGGCGACAAGCTGTACGTGAGCGACGAAGGCGGCCGCCGGGCCACCGACGGCGACACCACGCTCAACTCGTACGGCACCCAGGTCCCCGCCGACCCGGTCACCGGAGCCACCACCACCGGCACGGTGAGCGTCATCAACGTCGCCGACCAGGCCGCCGCGGTCTCGTCCATCGACGTCGGCCTGCACCCGACCGCGATGCACGCCGCCGGCGGGGCGCTCTTCGTCACCAACACCAACAGCGACACCGTGTCCGTCATCGACACCTCGACCGACACCGTCGTCCAGACCATCGCGACCCAGCCGTGGCCGACGGCCGCCGTCGGCTACCACCCCAATGGGGTGACCCTCACCGAGGACGGCCACCTGCTGGTGACCCTGGGCCGCGCGAACGCGCTCGCCGTCTACCGCTACACCTCGCCGCAGGAGCCGGTCAGCTACGTCGGCCTGCTGCCCATGGACTACTACCCGGAGGACGTCACCACCGTCGGCGGCGACGTTCTCGTCACGAACCTGCGCGGCATCGGCGAGCGCGGCCCGGAGCGCACCATCTCCAAGGGCCCCGGCACCCAGCCGGCCACCGGCCACGGCACCCACGACTCGACCGGCACCCTGCTGAGGTTCGAGCTGCCGGACGACACGGAGATCGCGCGTGCCACCGACAAGGTGTTCCGCCAGAACGGCTGGGACAAGACCTCCGTCAAGGTGGCCCACGGCAACAAGCAGAAGGCCGAGCCGGTCCCGAAGCGCCTCGGCGACCCCTCGACCATCAAGCACGTCTTCCTGCTCGTCAAGGAGAACCGCTCCTACGACCAGGTGCTCGGCGACGACCCGCGCGGCAACGGCGACCCGAAGCTGGCGCAGTTCGGCGAGAACGTGACGCCGAACCAGCACGCCCTGGCAAGGCAGTTCGGCCTCTACGACAACACCTACGACATCGGTACGAACTCCGCCGAGGGCCACAGCTGGCTGATGCAGGCCGACGACCCGGAGTACACCGAGTCCAGCGCCGGCGAGTACCAGCGCAGCTACGACACGGAGGACGACGCGCTCGGCCACCAGCGTTCCGGCTTCCTGTGGACCGGCGCCCAGGCGGCCGGGAAGACGGCCCGCAACTTCGGCGAGTTCACCATGTTCGAGACCGTCCCGCCCGGGACGAAGTGGCAGGACTACTACTGCGACGTCAAGAACATGGAGGCGACCGGCCAGGACACCGCCATCAAGACGGACACCTCCTCGCCGATCCCGTCGCTGAACGACATCACGGTGCACGCGTACCCGAAGTTCGACACGGGCATCCCGGACCTGTACCGGTACGAGATCTGGAAGCGTGACTTCGAGGCCAACGGGCCGGCCGACCTGAACATGATGTGGCTCTCCAGCGACCACACCGGCGGCCCCGTCAACGCGGTCGCCCAGGTGGCCGACAACGACCTCGCGGTCGGCAAGATCGTGGACACCATCTCCCACAGCAAGTGGTGGAAGGACAGCGCGATCTTCGTCATCGAGGACGACACCCAGGACGGCGTCGACCACGTCGACGGCGCCCGCGGCCCGGTGCAGATCATCAGCCCGTGGGCGCAGCACGGCACCGTCGACAGCCACTACTACAGCCAGATCACCGTGATCCGCACCATCGAGCAGATCCTCGGGATCCAGCCGATGAACCAGAAGGACAGCGCCGCCACCCCGATGAGCGGGGCCTTCACCAAGAAGGCCGACTACACGCCGTTCACCGCGGTGCCGAACCGCATCCCGCTGACCTACGGGATCGCCACCCCGCCGGCCTGCGGCGAGGACACCGTGCCGGCGAAGTTCGCCGGACTGGCTCCGGAGCAGCCTCCGGTGCCGGAGGTGCCCGCGGACAAGAAGCACGTGGCCGGCCAGTGGCGGGCCTGGAAGGGGCAGCAGCACCTGACCGGCCCGCAGGCGATCGCCGACTACGCCAACCCCGACCAGATGGACCACTTCACCTGGTACGAGGCGCACGGCTGGACCGCGCCCTACCCGGGTGAGGACAAGATCCTGAGCCCGGCCGAGGTGCCGGGCCGCTACATCCCGTCGCCGGACGTCGACGGCTGATCTCCGCCACAAGGGCGGCCCGCCGGGACCCCGGCGGGCCGCACCGCCCGTCCGTATCATCTCGGCATGGTGCTGAACCCGGAGTTACGGCGGCGGGCGGTGCTCATGGCCGCCGGTGGGCTGCTCGTCGGCTGCTCCCGGCGGCCCGAGGCCGGCAAGGTCCACCTGCGGCTGGCCACCGGGCCGGCGGGGGCGGTGTACCGGCGCATCGGCGGCGCGCTGGCCGTGCACATCACCGAGCAGGTGCCGGGCGCCACGGTGAGCACCGTGCCGAGCAGGGCCTCCACCGACAACATCCGGATGCTGGGGGCCGGTGACGTGCACCTGGGGCTGACCAGCCTGGACGCGCTGATCAGGACCGACGGCAGCGCGCCCGAGGGGCTCTCGGCCGTGTGCCGCCTCTACGACAGTCACCTGCATCTCGTCGTCATGGCCGGTTCGGCGATCGACGAGTTCGGCGACCTCGAAGGCAGGCGCGTCTCCCTGGGCGCCCGCGACTCGGGCACGGAGTTCACCTCCCTGCGGGTCCTCGGGCTCGGCCCGCTGAACGCCGACGTGCGTTATCTCAGCCAGGCCGAGTCGGCGGCGGCGCTGCGGGACGGCGAGATCGACGCGATGTTCTCCCTGACCGGCGTCCCGACCCCCGCCATCACGGAGCTGGCGCAGCGGCACCCGATCCGGCTGATCCCGCTGGACACCCAGGCGGACGCGCTCTTCGCGGCGTTCCCCGGCCCGTACACCCCGGCCATGATCCCCGCGACCGCCTACGCGGGCGTGCCGGCCACCCACACCATCGCCGTGCCGAACGTGCTGCTGGTCCGCGACGACCTGCCCGGCGACCTGGTCTACGCCATCACCGACACCATCTTCACGCACACCCGTACGATCACCTCCGCCGGCCGCGACGACGCCGAGGCCGTTCCCGAGGCGTGGCAGATCAACGTGCGTACGGGCATCTCCACCGCGTCGATCCCGCTGCATCCGGGCGCGGCCGCCTGGTTCCGCGACCGCAAGCGCTGAGTCCGGGCCTCAGACCGGCGAGACGGCGGGGGCGTCGGACGGCGCGGCCGCCCGCGGAACGACCGGCAACGCGACCACCGCGGCGAATCCGTGCCCGGACCCGTCCGGACGCGGCAGGCCGTCCTCCAGCCGCAGCTCGCCCCCGGCGGCCCCGACCAGGTCGGCGCAGATGGCCAGCCCCAGGCCGGTCCCGGGGACGTTCTGGTGCCGCGGCGACCGCCAGAACCGCCGTAGCGCCTGCGCCCGTTCGGAGGCGTCGATGCCCTGGCCGTCGTCGCGGACGGCGATCGTGACCACGCCTTCGGGCACGACCCCGGCGCTCACCTCCACCAGCCGCGCGCCCGACAGCCGCAACGCGTTGCTGATCAGCTCGTCCAGGACGCTGCCCAGCCCGCCCGGCGGCTCCAGCAGCCGCAGCCCCGGGGGCACGTCCACCGCCAGCGTCTGCCCCGCCGTCGCCGTCAGCGCCCGCCAGCGCTCCACCCGGGTCGCCAGCACCGCGTCGAGATCCACCGGCGAGGCCGTCCGCATGCTCTCCATCCGGGCCATGGCCTGCAGCGAGTTCAGCATCCGCTGCATCGCCTTCAGCTCGTCGACGGCGACGTCGTACACCTGCCGCCCGTTGCCACCCGTGCTCAGATGCGGCTCCAGGCTCTCCACGGCGAGCCGGAGGCTGGTCAGCGGGTTGCGCAACTGATGCGAGGCGTCGGACACGAACGCCCGCTGCCGCTGCACGGCGTTCTCCACCGCGTCCATCATCGTGTTGAACGACTCCGCCAACCGCCGCAGCTCCACCGGGCCTGCCTCGGCGTCCGCCCGGATCGTGAGGTCGCCCTGCGAGATGCGGGAGCTCGCCGCGTCCAGCTCGCGCACCGGCCGCAGCACCCACGCCGACACCGGCCAGGCGACGGCCACCAGAGCGACCAGCGGCAGCAGCCCGAGCGCGGCCAGCTGGGCCCAGCGCACGAGGATGCGATGGCGCGTCTTCGACAGGTCGGAGATCGTCACGACGGCGCCGACGACCTCGCTGTCGCGGCCCACCGGCTCGGCGACCACGAGCGCGGAGTCGTCCCACGGCGCCCACTCCCCGGACGGCTCCGACCGCGTCCCGGCCAGCGCCGCCGTCACGATCCGCGGCAGCGCCGGCTCGGCCCGCGCCGCCTCCTGGTACGCGCGGTCCGGCCCGAGCAGCACCGTGCCGGAGGTGTCGATCACCGCGGCCGGGATGCCGTACAGCTCGTGGTAGCGGGCCAGCTCCAGCTGGAGCGCCTCGGTCCGCCCGGTCGACAGCGCGGTGTCGGCCAGCGAGGCGAACCGGCCGACGTCGCCCAGCCGGTCGACGTACGTCTCCTGCATCTCCCGTTCGGCCACGGTGACGCTGAGCGGCACCCCGAGCGCCGCGACGAGCAGCACCGCGAGGGGCACCAGGACGACCAGCAGGCGACGGTGCACGGGGCGTCAGCCGATCAGCTCCGGCCGGTCGGCCAGGAGCCGATAGCCGACCCCGTGAACCGTGCGGATGACCACGGCCGGCCCGAGCTTGTGCCGTAACGCCGCGATGTGGGTGTCGAGGGTGCGGCTGGAGGACTCCCAGGTCGCGCCCCAGATCTGGTCGAGGATGATGTCGCGGCTCACCACGTTCGGCGCCCGCCGGGCCAGCAGGAGCAGCAGCTCGAACTCCTTGCGGGTCAGCGTCACGGGCGTGTCCTCGACGGTGACCTCGCGGGTGCCGATGCCGATCCGCATCGGGCCGAGGACGATCGGCTCGTCCGGGTGGCTCATGGCACGGGCGACCCGGGTGCGCCGCAGGACGGCGTCGATCCTGGCCAGCAGCTCCGGGATGCCGAACGGTTTGACGATGTAGTCGTCGGCGCCGGCGCGTAGGCCGCGGACCCGTTCGTGCTCCTCCGAGCGCGCCGTCACGGCGATGACGGCGGTCTCCGGTCGGTCGCGCAGCTTGCGGATCACGTCGAGCCCGTCGCCGTCGGGCAGGTTGAGATCGACGAGGACCACATCGGACGGGGCGGCCCGCACGGCCTCCGCGGCGGTGGCGATGCGGTGGACCTCGAAGCCCGCCTGAGCCAGGACTGTCACCAGGCCCCGCGCCACGCGGTCGTCATCTTCGATGATGGTGATCCGCATACCGGATTGTACGGTCCGAATCGATGCGGGCGTTAGCCCTTCAGTTCTTGGGATTCCTCTGACATTTGCCGCATTCCTTGGGATTCCTCTGACACCATTCACGGCCGCGCAAGTCGAGACTGAGGCCGCGCACTCACGGACGAATGCGAATGCGCTGACGAGGAGGCCGCGAAATGAGACCGACCAGCAGATACCGGGCCGCCGCGCGAATGATCGCCGCGATCGGCGTCGTTTCGCTCGCCGCCGCCTGTTCCGGCAACGGGGGTACGACCGGCGGCGGCGACGCCGGAGGCGGCTACCCGGACCAGAACATCACGATCGTCGTGCCGTTCAGCGCGGGCGGCCCGACCGACACCGTCACCCGTCTGATCGCCGAGCCGATGGCCGCCAAGCTCGGCGCCCAGGTCGTCGTCCAGAACGTCGAAGGCGCCGGCGGCACGGTCGGCGCCGGCGAGGTCGCGCGGGCCGAGCCCGACGGCTACACCGTGCTCATGCACCACATCGGCATGTCCACGGCGCCCGCCCTGTACCAGGACCTCGGCTTCGCGCCGCTGGAGAACTTCCAGACGATCGGGCTCGTCACCGAGGTGCCGATGACCATCGTCGCCCGCAAGGACTTCGCGCCCGCGACGCTCCAGGACCTCGTGGCCCACGTGAAGGCGAACGCCGACACGGTCACGCTGGCCAACGCCGGCATCGGCGCCGCCTCCCACCTGTGCGGCCTGCTGTTCCAGACCGCCGCCGGTGTCAAGCTCCAGGAGGTCCCGTACGAGGGCACCGGCCCCGCGCTGACCGACCTCGTCGGCGGCCAGGTCGACTTCATGTGCGACCAGACGACCAACACCAGCGGCCAGATCTCCGCGGGCGAGGTCAAGGCGTACGCGGTCACCACGCCGGAGCGGGTGAAGAGCCTGCCCGACCTGCCCACCACGGCCGAGGCCGGGCTGCCCCAGCTGGAGGTCAGCGTGTGGCACGGGCTCTACGTCCCGACCGGCACGCCGCAGGACGTCGTGCAGAAGTTGTCCGAGGCGCTGAAGGTGGCGCTGGCCGACCAGAAGGTCATCGACCAGATGGCCAAGCTCGGCACCGCGCCCGTCCCGGCCGAGGACGCGACGCCGCAGGCGCACCGCACCAAGCTCGAAGAGCAGCTCGGCACCTGGGCGAAGGTCATCGCCGACGCCGGCGTCAAGGCGTCCTGAGGTGGAGCGCCGCCGGTCCTTCCCCGACGTCCTCGCCGGGGGAGTGTTCGTCCTGATCGGTGGCGCGTTCGTGGCGGGGTCGCTCGGCTACGAGCTGGGCACCCCGCTGCGGATGGGCCCCGGCGCCTTCCCGCTGCTGGTCGGCGCGATCCTGGCCGCTCTCGGGCTGGCGATCGTCGTCAAGGGGCTCGTCGCCGGCGAGATGATCTCGTTCGGGCCGATCCCCTGGCGGGCGATCGGCGTCATCGTGCTCGCGGTCGTGTTCTTCGGGTTCACCGTGCGCGGTCTCGGGTTCGTGCCGACGTCCGCGGTGACCGCCCTGCTCACCACGCTGGCCAGCTCGCGCGTACGGCCGCTCACGGCCGTGGCCGTGGCCGCCGGGCTGACCGTGGCCAGCACGCTCATCTTCGTCGTCGGACTTCAGCTGCGGATCCCGCTGTGGGGCCCCTGGCTGGGGTTCTGACGCGGCATCGGATTGAGGCATGGAACTTCTCGACAACCTCGCGCTGGGCTTCTCGACCGCCCTCTTAGTCCAGAACGTCCTCTACTGCTTCGTGGGTGTGCTGCTCGGGACGGCGGTCGGCGTGCTGCCCGGCATCGGGCCGACCGCGACGGTGGCGATGCTGCTGCCGATCACGTTCAGCTTCGAGCCGGTGACGGCGCTGATCATGCTGGCCGGCATCTACTACGGCGCGCAGTACGGCGGCTCGACCACCGCCATCCTGATCAACCTGCCCGGCGAGTCGTCGGCCGCCGTCACCGCGCTGGACGGTCACGTCATGGCCCGGCAGGGCCGGGCCGGCGCGGCGCTGGCCGCCGCCGCCGTCGGCTCCTTCATCGCCGGTACGGTGGCCACCGTCGCGCTGGCCGTCGCGGCCCCGCCGCTGGCCCGCGTCGCGCTGGAGTTCGGCCCGGCCGAGTACTTCTCGCTGGTGCTGCTCGGCCTGATCGTGTCGATCGCCCTGGCACGTGGCTCGGCGCTGAAGGCGCTGGCGATGATCGCGCTCGGCGTCCTGCTCGGCACGGTCGGCCAGGACATCTACACCGGTACGCCCCGGTTCGTCTTCGAGCAACGCGAGTTGTACGGCGGCATCGACTTCGTCTCCGTCGCCGTCGGCATGTTCGGCGTGGCCGAGATCCTGCGCAACCTGGAGAACGAGCAGACCCGCACGGCGATCGTCAGCAAGGTGAAGAACCTCTGGCCGACCCGCGAGGACCGGCGCCGCATCGTCGGCCCGATCGCGCGGGGCACCGGCCTCGGCGCCGCGCTCGGCGTCCTGCCCGGCGGCGGACACGTGCTGGCCTCGTTCACCTCGTACGCCGTCGAGAAGCGGATCTCGAAGCGGAAGGAGGAGTTCGGCAACGGCGCCATCGAGGGCGTCGCCGGGCCCGAGTCGGCGAACAACGCCGCCGCGCAGACGTCGTTCATCCCACTGCTCACCCTGGGCCTGCCCGCCCACCCGGTCATGGCGCTGATGGTCGGCGCGTTCATCGTGCACGGCATCACCCCCGGCCCGAACGTCATCACCGACGAGCCCGAGCTGTTCTGGGGCCTGATCGCGTCGATGTGGATCGGCAACGTGCTGCTCGTGCTGCTGAACCTGCCGCTGATCGGCGTCTGGGTGCGCATGTTGCGCATCCCGTACCAGGTGTTGTTCCCGATGATCATCCTGTTCGCCGCGATCGGCACGTACTCGCTGTCGTTCAACGCCTACGACGTCTACGCGATCGTGTTCTTCGGGATCCTCGGCTACATCCTGATCAAGTGCGGCTGCGAGCCGGCGCCGCTGCTGCTCGGCTTCGTCCTCGGGCCGCTGGTCGAGGAGAACCTGCGGCGGGCGCTCATCATCTCGCGCGGCGACGCGTCGGTCTTCCTGACCCGGCCGATCTCCGCGGTGCTCCTGGCTCTCGCCGCCGCGGCCCTGGTCATCGCCGTCCTTCCGGCGATCCGCAAGCGCCGCGAGGTCGTGTTCGCCGAGGACGAGTAACGGGCTCGGAACGGCGGCCCAGGGTGGCGATCGCGGCCATGATCAGCAGGGCGCCCGCCAGACCGGCGGGCGTCAGGCGTTCGCCCAGGAACACCACGGCGATCACGACGGCGGTGACGGGTTCCAGCAGCGTGGCCACGACCGCCGCGCCGCTCGGCGTGGTCCGCAGGCCCGCGTAGAGCAGCGCGTACGCCAGGGCCATCGTCACGGTCCCGAGGTAGACGATGAGCAGCCAGGACCCGGTGTCGCCGGTCATGAGCGGCTCGCCGCGGACGTACGCCACGAGCAGGCCGCCCGGCACCAGGGCCGCCGCGGTCACGGACATGGTGACCGTGGTGAGGGTGAGCGTGTCCAGTCGCCGGGTCAGCGGCGCGGCCGCCTCCGCCGACAGCGCGTACGCGGTCCCCGAGGCGAGGGCGGTGAGAACGCCGAGAGCAGGGTGCGGCGCCTCCTCGGCGGTTCCTCCCGCGACGCTGATGAGCAGCAGCCCGAACAGGGCGACGGCGACCGTGAGGACCTGACCGGCGGACGGCCGGCTGCGGCGGCGCGCGCTGCCGATGACCAGCAGGAGCACAGGGGCGAAGCCGAGGCTGACCACGGTCGCCACGCTCACTCCCGTCCAGAAGACGGCCACGAAGAAGAGCAGCTGGAAGGCGGCGGTCAGCACGCCCACGGCGGTCACGCGACGCCAGTGGCGCCGGCCGAGCGACAGGCACGCGCGCAGCCGGCCCGTCACGGCCGCGGCGGCGACGAGCACGACGACGGCGGCGATCGCGCGGTAGGCGCCGATCGTCAGCGCCGAGAGACCCGAGGCGTCGTGGACGACCTGGGCCGCGGGCCCGATGGTGCCCCAGACCACGCCCGCCGTGCAGACCAGGAACAGGCCCCGCCAGAGGTGGGCGGAGGTCTGGATGGCCGGCGTCGTCATGCGCGCAAGTATGGCAAGCGGCTTACCGGCGCCTTCTGGCGGGCGTCAAGGCGTCGGTACGGCCGGCGCTCTCACTGGACGGCGCGCAGGTGGGCGGGGCGGCGGAGTTGTTCGATGCTCTGGGCGGTCGCTTCGTCGGCGGGGAGGAAGACGACGAGCTGCTGGGCGTCCGTGGAGAGCTCGAGGGTCTCGCGGTGCAGGCGGAGCTCGTGCCCGGACGGGTGGTTGAGCCGCAGCACCCCGCGCCGCGGGACCACGTGGTGGCGGTTCAGGCGCTGGGTGAAGTCGGGGCCTGCGATGGGCGTGAGCTCGTCGGTGAGCCACTCGAAGTTGTGGATCGAGGGCGCGTGCCACAGATCGAACGCCTGCTCGTCCGCGACGGCGTCCCAGTCGGCGAAGAACGTCCGGGCGCCGGGGTCGGTGAAGACGTAGCGGGTGAGGTTCGGCTGGTCGGCGTCGAGCAGGCCCGTCCCGCTCATCAGCAGCTCGTAGCCGCGGGTGTGGGCGAGGATGTCGCCCACCCGGTTGGTCACCACGGCGATGCCCGGTTCGAGCAGGCGGAGGGTCTCCAGGACCGACGGCCGGATGTCGCGGCGCGGCGGAGCGGGCCGGCCGGGAGGCGCGCACGCACCGCCGGCGATGTTCGCGAGGTAGCGCAGGTGGTTGCGCTCCGAGGGGTCGAGGCTGAGGGCGTCGGCCAGCGCGTTCACCACGGCCGGCGACGGGTTGCGGTCGCGGCCCTGCTCGATGCGGGTCAGGTATTCGACGCTGACACCGGCCCGGGCGGCCACGTCGGAACGTCGCAGACCGGGGGATCGGCGGCGGCCGCGATCCGGCAGGCCCAGGACGTCCGGCTGCATGCTGTCGCGCTTGGCCCGGATGAAGTCACCCAACGGCGTACCCATGCCATGAGCCTACGGCTCCGCCCTCCGCGCGCGGGAGGGCTGGGGGTGTCCCTGCGGGGGCCAGCCTGAGCACGGTCTGGTTGTGACCACGGCGACGTCCGATGGTGGTGGGCATGGACAACAAGCACAAGCTCGTGATCGTCGTCGGAAGCGTACGGGAAGGCCGGTTCGGTCCGGTGGCGGCGTCGTGGGTGGCCGATCAGGCCCGCCGGCACGGGGGATTCGAGGTCGAGGTCGTGGACCTGGCGGAGGTCGAGATCCCGCTGGCGCTGCCCGCCGAGTCGCCGAAGTACGCCGGCGAGAGCTACCCACGCCCGGCCGGGATGGCGGCGCTGACCTCCGCGCTGGAGGGCGCCGACGCGTTCGTCATGGTCACGCCGGAGTACAACCACAGCTACCCGGCCTCGCTCAAGGCCGCCATCGACTGGCACTTCACCCAGTGGACGGCCAAGCCCGTCGCCTTCGTCAGCTACGGTGGCGCGGCCGGGGGCCGGCATGCCGTGCTGCACCTGGAGAACGTGCTGACCGAGTTGCACGCGGTGACGATCCGCGACGGTCTGGCGTTCCCCAACTACTACACCGCCTGGCAGGACGGGCTCCCGCTCGACCCGGAGGCGTCCGGGTACGCCAAGACGCTGCTCGACCAGCTGGCCTGGTGGGCGGGAGCGCTCCGCTCGGCCAGAGAGACCGTCCCCTACCCGTCCTGAGTTTGGAGCGTCAGGTGAAGCTCGCGTGCGGGGCGGCGGTGCCCTCGGGGACGCGGGCGGGGCCGGAGGCGTTCGGGCGGACGTCGAAGTCGAAGATGGCGGTCGGCAGGTAGACGGTGGCGCACGAGTTGGGGATGTCGACCACCCCGGACAGCCGGCCCTCGATCGGCGCGGCTCCCAGTAGCAGGTACGCCTGCTCAGGGCTGTAGCCGAAGTTCGTCAGGTAGTCGATGGCGTGCAGGCAGGCCCGCTGGTAGGCCAGCTGCGAGTCCAGGTAGTGCTGCTCCCCGTCCAGGGTGACGGACACGCCGGAGAAGGCCAGCCACTCGCTGTACTGCGGGCTGACGCGGCCCGGCATGAAGATGGCGTTCTCGCCGACGCCGTACGTCTGCATGCCGTTCTTGATGAGGTCGACGTGCAAGTCGATGAAGCCGCCCATCTCGATGGCGCCGCAGAAGGTGATCTCGCCGTCGCCCTGGGAGAAGTGCAGGTCGCCGACGGACAGGTTCGCGCCGGGGACGAAGACGGGGTAGAAGACGCGGGAGCCCTTGGTGAGGTTCTTGATGTCCTGGTTGCCGCCGTTCTCCCGAGGCGGTGCCGTACGCGCCGCCTCGGCGGCGACCCGGTCGAAGTCGGACCGCGGCACGGACCCGAGGACGGCGTCCCGCGGCTCGGGAGGCAGAGCCAGCGGCGGCACGCGCTGCGGGTCGGTGGCGATCAGCGCCGCCTCGCGCGCGTTCCACTTGCCGAGCAGCTCCGCCGACGGCGCGGTGCCCATGAGCCCGGGGTGCACGATCCCGGTGAACGACACCCCGGCGATGTGGCGAGACGTGGCGTTCTGACCAGAGAAATCCCAGATCGCCTTGTACGCGTCGGGGAACTGCTCGGTGAGGAACCCGCCGCCGTTCCTGGTGGCGAAGATGCCGGTGTAGCCCCAGCCCTGGCCGGCCAGCGGCCCGCTGTCCTCCTGCGGGATGGGCCCGAGGTCGAGGATGTCCACGATGAGCAGGTCGCCCGGCTCGGCGCCTTCGACCCCGAACGGGCCGCTCAGCGCGTGCACCGTGGTCAGCGGCGCGTCGCGGATGTCCTCGGCGGAGTCGTCGTTGTGGATCGCGCCGTCGAACCACTCCCGGCAGTGCACCCGGAAGCTGTCGCCGGGCTTGACCCAGGCCACGGGCGGGATCTCGGGATGCCAGCGGTTGTGCCCGACCTTGGCCTGGTCGGTGAACTTCTTGGTCGAGTCGAGCGGGAAGATCAGCTCCGGCACGGCTGGGTTCCTTTCGGCGCGGCGAGGCAGGGACGGTCACGGACGCGGCAGGCGGCGGGCGGCGGGATGATCGGCCACCGGGCCCGGTGCGCGGCACCTCGGCACGGACGTGACGACTTCCGGTTCGGAGGCGCTGCGCTCCGCGCGCCGCAACCGCGCCGACAGGGCGGCCGGGGTACGCGTCAGCATCGGCGCCGAGAACGTCCGGGCCGAGGGCGCGCCGCAGCCGGGGCAGGGCACCGCGGCGGGTGCGGTGCCGATCGGGAATGCGACCTCGACCTCGCAACAGTGCGGACACCGGTAGGCGTACACAGCCATGGGACGCGCCCTTCACGCGGGCCGCGAACCGGCGCGACCTTGGGAAACAGCCTCCGAGTCGGATGTATCCGCAATTCACCGTGTTCATGGACGGGAGCCGGCCTCGCTTCCGCCAACTTGGCGTACGGCGAGGTAGATCGCCCGCTCCCCGGGTAAACCAGCCGCCCCTGCCCATGGGGGAAGGTCAGGGGCGGCTGGAGCTACGAGAGACCGAAAGCGCGGATCACCGTCTGGTCGATGGAGACGCCGTCAGGGGCGACCGCCTCGACGCGCAGGCTGACCGACGTCGCCCCCTTCGGGTGGGTGACGCTCACGTCGAGCGAGCCGTCCTTGGCCTGCTTGACCTTGCCCGCCTGCTGCCAGCTCGCCCCCTCGTCATGGGACGTCCACACCTTGACCGCGGCCTTCACCAGGGCGTCCGGTCGCGTCTGCGGGTGGAACCGCAGCCCGATCCTGGTCGGCTTGCGCGCCGGGACGGCGCCGTCCAGGCCGGCCGGCACGTCGTAGCCGATCTGCAGCAGGTCGAGAAGCTCCCGCTTCCCCTCGGCGGGGCGGCGGGAGTCGAACCCCCACACGGTGCGCGTGCGGATCGCCTGCTGCCACCAGGGCTCGGAGTGCTCGACGTCCAGTTCGAGCCGGTAGCGGGCCGGCTCGGCGGACGCCGGCCACGTGCCCTCCAAGGCGTCCCGCTCGGCCACCTGCTCGCCGTCGCGGTAGAGGCGCGCACGCGCGTCGCCTTCGCGCTCGGAGAAGTGGTCGCCGCCGTCGAGCATGTTCCGGACCATGATGGTGAACGTGTCGCCCTCGCGGAAGCCCGGCAGGCCCCACTGCGCGTCGTCGTCCTCCAGCACCTCCGGCACCCCGGGCCGCATCACCGGGGCGAACCACTCCTCGGTCCGCTTCTGCCCCGCCCGGTAGGACCGCGGCGAGCCGAGCAGCCCGCCGTTCTGGCCGGTGGTCCGCCAGGTGAACGGCCGCCACACGACGCCGTCGCCGGCGGTCGTCCATTCGGTGCGGGTGGACGGGATCGCCACCTCCTGCGCCTGCCGGATGATGTAGCTGTCGTACGGCCGGTGCGGGAAGTTCACCTCGACGCCGCGCAGCCCGGCGCCGCCGTGGTAGTGCGCCGTCGTCCGCGCCAGGTCCCGGTGCTCGACCCGCCGCTCGATCTTCGCCGGAACGCCTCCCCGGTAGTACGGGAAGAGGTCGTAGACGTACGGACTGTCCGGGATTCCGGTGATCTCCAGCCGGGACCCGACCCGGGCGAGCAACTCCCGGCCGACCGCCTGCTCCACGGTGAACACCGGGATCGACGAGGCCACCTGCGTGATCAGGAACCCGGGACGGTCGTGGTGGACGATCACCGCGGCCGCGCCCGCCTTGCGAACCGCTTCGACCTGGTCCGCGACGCTCACCTCGTCGGAGCGCCGCACGAGGGCCAGCCGGCCGCGCAGGTCCCGGCCGGCGAGATCCTCCGGCGTCCCGCGCCCGGCGTCCGCGAGCACGTACCGGTGCCGCCCGTCGATGCGCGGCGAGTCGATGGCGTACTCCGCCTCCAGCGCGGAGCCGGAGAGCCTCATGGTGAACTCGGGGGCGTAGAGCTCCCAGTGCGCTGACACCTCGAAGTCGCCCCGGCCGACCGGCTGGGTCTCGACGGCGTAGGCGTCGCGTACGTACCGGTCCATCACGTAGTGCACCGAGAAGTCGTGCTCGCCGGCGGCGCGGTGGTAGCCGAGGGTGAGCTCGCGGGCCTCCGTCGGGTCGGGGGTGATCGGGTTGAGCGGCGAGCCGGCGCGGGCGTCCAGGACGATGCGGGTGTCCTCCGTCAGCTCGATCTCGGGCTCGGCGACCAGCGCGACGTCCCGGCCGTACGCGCCGGAGTCGTCGAGCGTCCACAGGGCGCTCGTCACGCTGTACGTCCCGACCGGCACGGACAGGACCGCGGGCCCGGGGCCGCCCTTGCCGCCGAACACCCCGCTCAGCCAGGCGTCGGTGTCGAGGTTCCACAGGTCGACCGAGCTGCCGCCGGCCGCGGGGGAGCCGTTCTGGGTGACGCCCTCGACGACCACCTGCACCGTCCGGGGGTCCTTGCGCGCGCCGAACGCGGTGCGGACGACGGCGCCGTCACCGGTCGCGGTGACCCGGCCGCCGTACGTCCCCGTGTCGGCGAGCTTCGGATCCAGCGTCAGCCTCGCCTCGGCGGTGCCGCCGGCCGGCACGGTGAGGGTGCTCCGGTCGAGGGTGAACAGGCCGGCCGGGGCGTCGGTCGTGACGGTGAGCGCGAGAGCGACGTCCGCGTCGCCGTCGTTGCGGTAGGTGATCGTCCGGGTGACCGGGTCCTGGGCATCGTGCGGCTGCGGGCCGAAGCCGAGCGAGGCGGGGCTCGCGGTGACCGTCTGGCTCACCGCGCGGGCCACGTCCACCCGCCCGGCGCCGACCTCGTACACGGTGCCGGGGACCTCGTGGGCGGAGCCCGTCAGCGCGGCCTTGATCCGCTCGCCCGTCCAGCCGGGGTGGCGCTGCTTGAGGATCGCGGCGGCCCCGGCGACGTGCGGCGCCGCCATCGAGGTGCCGGAGACCGCGGTGTACGCCTCCCCGGCCGGAGTGCCGAGGCCGGTGCCGGCGGCCCGGGCGGCCACGATGCCGACGCCCGGCGCGGCGAGGTCCGGCTTGACCGCGTGGTCGCCGAGGCGGGGGCCGCGGCTGGAGAAGTCGGCGAGCACGTCGGACTTGTCCACAGCGGCCACCGACAGCGCCGCGTCGGCGACGCCCGGGGAACGCGCGGTGAGCTCGCCCGGTCCCGTGTTGCCGGCCGCGGCGACGAAGAGGGCGCCGGAACGGGCGCTCAGCTCGTTGACCGCCTGGCTCAGCGGGTCGGTGCCGTCGGTGGCGTCGGTGGACAGGCTCATGTTCACCACGTCGGCGCCCTGGGACACCGCCCACTCCATGCCCTCGATCAGCCACGAGCCCTGGCCGTTGCCGTCGTCGCCGAGCACCTTGCCGACCAGCAGCCCGGCCCCGGGCGCGACGCCGACGTGGGTGCCGGAGGACGCGGCGCCGCTGCCGGCCACCGTGGCGGCCACGTGGGTGCCGTGGCCGTGGCGGTCCGTGACGCCGGAGCCGGTGAAGTCCGCCGAGCCCTCGACCTTGCCGCCGAGGTCGGGATGGGCGGGGTCGTAACCGGTGTCGAGCACCGCGACCGTCGTCCCCGCGCCGTCGAACCCGGCCTGCCACGCGTCCGGGGCGCCGATCCGCGGGACGCTCTCGGCCAGATCGGCCTCCAGCGTCGGGTCCAGCCAGACCCGCTCGACGCCGGGGGCCGCCCGCCGCGCGGTGGCGTCCAGCGATCCCCGCAGACCGGCCCAGAACTGCGCCGCCTGGCCGGCCGGGACCTCGACGGCCACCGCGTCGATGCTCTCCAGGGTCGCCGTCCGGGTGCTGTGCGCGGGGGCCTGCTGGACGGCGCGGGCTCCGGACGCCTCGTCGTACGCGACGATCAGCGGGGTCGGGCCGTCGCCGTGGCCGTCGGCGAGCAGGCCCGTGACGTTGAACAGCTCGAGGTCGAGCACGCCGGTCGCGACGTGGGGCTGGGCCTCGGCCGGGATGACGTACACGTCCTCGCCGCGCTCCACCACCTTGACCGCGCCGCGCGGCGTCCCGTCGTAGCGGGGGAGCAGGGTGGCGAGATGGGTGCCGTCCGGCTGCCGCGAGACCGACACCCGGTCGCCGGTGACGAGCGTGACGGTGCCCGCCGTCGTCCCGGCAGGGGTGGGCTCCTCCCCGTACGCCGGCAGCGGTGTGCCCAGCAGCAGCGCCGCCATCGTGCCGGCGCCGAGCGCCTTCGCCCGGAGCCGCGTTCTCGCGCCTAACCAACCTCGCGGCATCGCCGTCTCCCCGCATGATCCATGTCGAGGTTGGAGGATCCCAGCCGCGGATCACCGTCCACCAGGGGGTGGGCGCGTCGTCATTGCGACATGACGAAATATGTCAAGAAATCAGCGGAAAGGAGGTCGGTATACACCATACTGAATCCCATGACTGCGAAGATTGTCCCCCGTCGAGCAATCCTCCGCACCACCGGACTCCTCACCGCCGGCCTGCTGTTAGGC
>NZ_POUD01000164.1 GCF_003236395.1 Nonomuraea aridisoli
CCTCTGGCGCCCGCGTGGTCCATGTCACGATGGCGCGCAACGAGTGGGGAGGGCACACATGGGTGCGGAGTCGACGCTGCCGGCGAGGGTGGCGGGCGCGCTTGAGCAGTACGGCCGCCTCCTGGACGAGCACGGCATCACGTGGGGCGAGCCGGAGGTCCACTACGTGAAGTTCTTCGCCAGGCGCCGGGTGCTGCCGCCCCCGCTGCTCGACCGCTTCTGGGAGCTGGTGCTCAAGGCGGTCGCCGAACGCCATCCCGCCGAGCCGCCCGACCAGCTCGGCGCCCGCCTGGCCGAGCCCGACTACGACCGGGTGCTGCGCGACACGCTCGACGGCGAGCTGCCGGGCCACCTCGTCGCCGTGCGGATCGACCCCGGCGAGATCGTCCTGGAAGGGGCGCCGCGCGCGGTCCTGCTGCCGTCGTACACCGGTGAGGGCAACGGCGTGCCGCTCGTCGTGCCGCCGGCCGCGCGGCCGCTCGCGGCGGGCGGGCCCGTCATGTGGCGGCCCGCGCTCGCCCCCGCCGTCCGGCTCGCGGGCCGCGGCGAGGAACGCTTCCCGCTGCTCGTCGACTCCCGCCGCGAGGAGCCCTGCCCGGTCAGCGTGGACGGCGAGCACCGGCTGCTCGACCCGTACGGCGCCTGGCTGGTCGAGGTGGGGCAGGACAGCGTCGTCGTCGTGGACGGCGCCCCCGTCGGGCTGGACACCCTGGTGCGGCCCATCCCGTCGGCGCGGCTGCGGCTGGTGGCCGGGATGCCGTGCCGGTGGAGCGTGGTGGACGCCGACGCGGCCGGGCACGCCGGCTGGTTCCCGCCCGGCACGCCCGGCCGCTACGACTACCACGGCCGCCCGTACTTCCACGGCGACGACCTCGTCCTGGAGGTGCCGTGCGTGCCGCTGACCGTCACGGCCGCGCGCGGCATGGAGTACGGCGAGGTCACGCTGGAGCTGCTGCCCGACCCGGGCAGGGAGCACCGGGTGGAGCTCACCCCGCGCCGCCTGTACGACGCCGCCGCCCGCGGCTGGTACGGCGGCGACCTGCACGTCCACCTCAACGGAGCGGGCGACGTGGTGGCCGCGCCCGCCGACGCGGCCGCCGCCCAGCACGGCGAGGACCTGCACGTGCTCAACCTGCTGGCCGGCAACGTCGCCGGCCGCCGCGTCTACGACCGCGAGGCCCTGGAGCACTGGTCGGACGAGGACCTGCCCTGGTCCGACGCGACCCACGTGGCCAGGATGGGCGTCGAGTACCGCAACGACCTGCTCGGCCACGTCTACGCGTTCGCACCGCGCTCGGCCCCGGGCCGCTACCACACCGGGTTCGACGGCGACGCCGACTGGCCGCCGAACGCCGACGGTCTGCGCGAGCTGCGCGGCCTCGGCGCGCTCGTCGGCTACAGCAACCCCTTCTGCGTGCCGATCGGCGAGGGCGACCCGCCCGAGGGCGTCGTGTCGCCCGTGCCGCGTGACTGCACCGCCCGCGAGCTGGTCGCCGACGCCGCGCTCGGCCTGGTGGACAGCCTCGACGTGCTGACGCCCGCGTCGATTCAGGCCACGGCGGCGGTGTACCGGCGGCTGATCGGCGCGGGCAACCGGCTCGCGGTCACGGCCGGCACCGACGCGGCGATCTCGTTCACCCGCTCGCACGACCGGTCGAACCCGCCGGGCTGGGCCCGCGTCTACGCGCGCGTCGAGGGGGAGCTGACCGCCCGCTCGTTCGCCGCCGCCGTACGCGCCGGACGGACGTTCGCCACCACCGGCCCGTGGCTGGAGCTGACGGTGAACGGCCACGGCCCCGGCCAGGTGATCGCGGCGCGCCCCGGCGACCGCCTCAGCGTCACCGCCACCGCGGTCGGGCCGGAGGTGGCCGCCGTGCGCATCCGCACCGCCGACGGCGTGCGGGCGGGGGCCGAGCGGCTGCCGGACGGCGAGCGGCGCCACGGCGACGACGAGCTCACCGTCTCGGCCGAGCTGCGGGTGGACGGGCCCACGTACGTCATCGCCGAGGTCCTGTGCGACCCGCACCCGCGCACGCTGACCTCCACCGGCTACGCCCTGACCAGCCCCGTCTACGTGGACGTGGCCGGCCGCCGGGTGGCCAGGCCCGAGGACGTGCGCTGGTGCCTGGAGTGGCTCGACCTGCTGGAGGAGCTGATCAGGCAGCACGCCCGGCTGGTGAGCCCGTACCAGTTCGGCGACCACGTCTCCCTGTTGCAGCAGGCGCGGGCGGTCTACCGCGCCCGGCTAGGCTGATCGGGATGGACGTCAAAGCCCTCCTGAGCGCCCACCCCGCCTGGCTCGACCACCTGGAGTCCGTCGACGGGCCCGGCCTCGAGCTGCCCGCCGATCTCGCCACGGAGCTGCTGCGGCTCGCCGTGCCGCACGACGACGTGGGCGCCGTCGTCGCGGCCCGGCCGGAGCCGGGCACCGGCGCGTGGTGGCTGGCCGAGCGGTGCGTGCGCTCGCTGGTGTCCACGATGGGGGAGCTCGGCGGGCCGCCGCCGTTCCGGCCGCTGCCGGAGCTGGGGCCGTACTTCTACGTGTACGTCTTCCTCGCCGCGCTGCCGCACACCCGCGCCTACCACCGGCGGCTGGGCGTCCCGGAGGAGGTGTCCTGGGCCACGTTCACCGACCTGGGGCGCAACATGGCGGTGCACCGCAAGCGGCACGGCGCCCCCGGCCTGCACGCCCCCGACTGGTTCATGTTGCACGCCCGCGGCCTGCTGTACGCCCTCGGCCGGCTGCAGTTCAACCGCGCGCGGCTCGCACGGGCCGCGGCCGGCGCCATCCGGGAGGCCGGGCTGCCGGTCGAGGCCGGCTCGCCGGCGATCGACGTGCACGTGCCCGACTTCCTCGGCCCGCTCGCGCCGCAGGCGTGCGACGACTCCTTCGAGCGTGCCCGGCGGTTCTTCCCCCGGCACTTCCCCGACGACAAGCCGCTGGTGATGACGTGCGGGTCGTGGCTGCTGAACGACGACCTCGCCCGCCGGCTGCCCGCCGGCTCCAACATCGTCGCCTTCCAGCGCCGCTTCCGCCTGCTCCACCGGTTCGACGACAGCGAGCTGCTGGCCTTCGTCTACGGCGCCGACGCCGCCGACCCGGCCGCCCTGCCCCGGCGCACTCACCTCGAACGTGCCGTCGCCGACCACGTCGCCGGCGGCGGCACCTGCCACGGCCGCGTCGGCTGGCTGCCCTTCTGACCGTCCCGAGGCGCGCGCGGGTCGTCCGCATGGGCTAGATTCTGGCCATGCGGTCAGAAAATGAGTCGAGCGGCCAGAAGGGGCGGTCGTTCATCGAGGAGGCGCGGCGGGCGCAGATCGTGGCCTCCGCGATCGAGGTGATCGCGGAGGTGGGGTTCGCGCATGCGTCGCTGGCGCGGATCGCCCAGCACGCGGGCATCAGCAAGGGCGTGATCTCCTACCACTTCGCCGGCAAGGACGAGCTGATGGAGGAGGTCGTGGACCGCACGTACGGCACGATCGCCGAGCACGTCGGCACCAAGATGATCGGCCTCACCACGGCCACCGAGCTGCTGCGGACGCACATCCTCTCCGTCGCCGAGCACATGCGCGGCCACCGCACCCAGCTCATGGCCCTGGGCGAGATCTTCACCAACCTCAGGACCGCGGACGGCCGGCCGCGCTACGGCATCAACGCCAACGAGGCCATCTACCGCGCGCTGGAGGAGATCTACCGGCTCGGCCAGGAGAGCGGCGAGTTCCGGGAGTTCGACCGGCGCGTGATGGCCATCACCCACTCCTCGGCCGTCGACAGCATGTTCGCCTACTGGGCCGCCAACCCCGATCACGACCTGGACGCGCACGCACGGCAACTGGCCGACCTCTTCGAAAGGGCATGCCGGCAATGACCACTCAGACAGGCACGAGGACCAGGCTCCACGCCATCGACAACCTGCGGATCGTGCTGACCGTGTTAGTCGTCGCCCACCACGCGGCGCTCACGTACGGCAACATCCCGCTCTGGTTCTACACCGAGCCGGCCCAGGACCCCTCCGGGATCGTGCTCGACATCCTGGTGATGGTCAACCAGGCGTTCTTCATGGGCTTCTTCTTCCTCATCTCCGGCTTCTTCACCCCCGGCTCCCACGACCGCAAGGGCGGGCGCGCGTTCGTGCGCGACCGGCTGATCCGGCTCGGCATCCCGCTGCTCGCCTTCCTCCTGCTGCTGCGGCCGCTGGTCAACTTCAGCGGCTACCTCGGGTCGGAGCTGCCGTACTGGCAGTACTACATCGCCTCCTGGGACCCGGGGCCCATGTGGTTCGTCGAGGTGCTGATCGTCTTCGCCCTGGCGTACGCGGCCTGGCGGGCGCTGCGGCGTCCGGCCCCGGCGGAGCGGGCGCCCGCTCCGCCGAAGCCGGTCTGGATCGTCGCCTTCGTGCTCGGCCTCGCCGTCGTGACGTTCCTGTGGCGCATCCCCGTGCCGGCCTTCACCTACGTGCCCGTGGTCGGCCTGCCGTCGCCGCAGTTCATGCCGCAGTACGTGAGCATGTTCGTGCTCGGGTGCGTCGCCCACCGGCGCGGCTGGTTCGAGACGCTGCCCGCGCGGGCGGGGCGGATCGGGCTGGTCGCGGCGGGCGTGTCGACCGTGGTGCTGATGCCCGCGGCGCTCGTGACCACCGGGGCGGCCTCCCAGGCGCTGATGGTGCTCTGGGAGTCCGCCTTCGCCGTCAGCATGATCATCGGCCTGACCGTGGTCTTCCGCGAGCGGCACGACCGGCAGGGGCCGCGCGGCCGGTTCCTGTCGGAGCACGCCTTCACCGTCTACGTCATCCACCCGCTCGTGCTGGTCGGCCTCGGCTGGGCGCTGCGCTGGCTGGAGGCCCCCGCGGTCGCGAAGTTCGCGGTGCTGCTGGCGCTCGCCCTGCCGCTGTGCTGGTGGGTGGCCTACCTGGTGCGCTCCCTCCCGTACGCCAAGCGGGTGCTCTGACGGCGGCCCGCGCCGGCGGGAGGGAGACCCACCGAGGCGTCAGACCTCGTAGAGGGAGTCGAGGACGCCGCCGTGGCGCTCCTCGACCGCCTTGCGCTTGATCTTGAGGCTGGCGGTCAGCTCGCCCGTCTCCACCGTGAAGTCCTCGGCCAGGATCGCGAACCTCTTGACCGTGGCGTAGCTGGCCAGGCCGTCGTTGACCTGCTTGATCGCCTTCTCGACCTCCTCGCGCATGCGGGGGTGCTCGCGCAGCTCCGCCGGGTCGAGCGGCAGCCCCTCGGCCTGCGCCCACGGCTTGACCACGTCCATGTCGAGCGTGACCAGCGCCGTGACGTAGTTGCGCCGGTCGCCGTGGACGAACACGTGCGAGGCGTACGGGCAGGCGGCCTTGATGCGGCCCTCGAGGTACGTCGGCGCGACGTACTTGCCGCCCGAGGTCTTGATCAGCTCCTTCTTGCGGTCGGTGATGCGCAGCCGGCCGGCCTCGTCCAGCTCGCCGATGTCGCCGGTGTGCAGCCAGCCGTCGGCCAGCGCCTCGGCGGTCTCCTCGGGCAGCCCGTGGTAGCCGCGCATGATGCCGCGCCCGCCGATGAGGATCTCGCCGTCGTCGGCGATGCGCACCTCCGTGCCCGGGAACGGCAGCCCGACCGTGCCGAACTTCACCGACTCGGGCCGGTTGAGGAAGCTGCCCGCCGACGACTCGGTCAGCCCGTACCCTTCGAGGATCGTCAGGCCGGCGGCGTCGAAGAACTCGGCGATGTCCTGCGACAGCGGCGCGGCGCCCGAGATGAAGAAGCGGATCCGGCCGCCGAAGCGGGCGCGCAGCTTGCTGAAGACCAGCCGGTCGGCGATGGCGTACTCGACGCGGGTGGTGAGCGGGACGGCGGCGCCGCGCTGGCGGGCCCGGCTGACCCGGATGCCCGTCTTGCGGGCCCAGGTGAAGATGCGCAGCTTGAGGCCGCCCTCGCGCTGCTGGGTCGCCACGACCGTGTTGTGGATCTTCTCGAAGATGCGCGGCGCGGCGGCCATGACCGTCGGCCGCACCACGCCGAGGTTGTCGGCGATCTTGTCCAGGCGGCCGTCGATCACGGTCGGCACGCCCATGGCGATCATCACGACCTCCAGCAGCTTGCCGAACGAGTGGGACAGCGGCAGCCACAGGAAGTGCAGGTCGGACGGCCCGATCAGGCCCACCTCGCGGACGGCCTGCGCCGTGTAGAGCCAGTTGTCGTGGGTCAGCTCCACGCCCTTGGGCCGGCCGGTGGTGCCGGAGGTGTAGATGAGCGTGGCCAGGTCGTCCTGGGCGATGGCGTCCACCATCGCGTCGTAGTCGCCCTTGCCGCCCTTGACCGAGGCGAGGGTGACGACCCAGCCGTCGTCGCTGGGGGAGCCGTCGACGACCACCACGTGGGTGACGCCTGGCAGCTCCTCGCGCACCGACCTGAGCTTGGCCACCTGGCCCTCGTCCTCCGCGACGACGATCGTGCTGCCGGAGTCGTTGATGACGAACGCGCACTCGTCGGCCGTGTTGGACGGGTAGATGGTCGTCGTGGCCGCCCCGGTGGACAACACCGCGAGGTCGGCCAGGATCCATTCGAGGCGGGTGGAGCAGAGGATCGACACGCGGTTGCCCGGCCCGGAGCCGAGCTCCGACAGGCCCAGGGCCAGCTCGCGCACGCGCTCGCCCACCTCCCGCCATGACAGTGACGTCCAGCCGTCACCGGACGGCACTCGGTACGCCTCGGCGTCGGGGGTTTCCGCGATCCGGTCACGCAGCAGGGCGGGAATACTCGACATGCCTTGACCTCCTGGGGGATGTTGGCCCCGACTCTAGGGTGTGAGCGGCGTCTCAGTCGATGGCCCGCGGCGGTCCGCCGCGGGCCGGCGTGCCTTGCCAGAGGCCGCGGGGCTCGCGTACGCTGGCGCACGTCTCATCGCCGAGCCGTGGGGGCAGTTGACGTGAGGATCTGAGGTCGCGGGCACCGCGCCGTTCCGCCCTGTCGTGGGCATGCGCGCACACCTGGACCTCGAGCGTGTCCTCGCTCCGAGCTCGGACTCTTCTCCGGCGTTCCGTCGTGTCGCGCGTCTGCGGTGTTCCCGCCAAGTCACGAAATTTCGGATTTTGTGATGGGAGCCGCCTCATGTTTCATTCCCTTGTCGTCGATCACGTGTCCTTCTCCTGGCCTGACGGCACGAAGGCGCTCGACGGGCTCGACGCCGCGTTCCCCGCGGGCCGCACCGGGCTCATCGGGGTCAACGGATCGGGCAAGTCCACCCTGATGAAGGTCATCGCCGGGGAGCTGAGCCCGAGCTCGGGCTCGGTGTCCGTCTCCGGGGTGGTCGGGTACCTGCCGCAGAACGTCCCGCTGGGCGCGAGCCGTACCGTGTCGGATCTGCTGGAGATCAGCGCGACGCGGGCCGCGCTGCACGCCATCGAGGGCGGCGACGTGGCCGAGGAGCACTTCGCCGCGGTCGGCGACGACTGGGACGTCGAGGAACGCGCCCTGGCCGAGCTCGACCGGCTCGGCCTCGGCCACGTCGGCCTGGACCGCACGGTCGGC
Source organism: Nonomuraea aridisoli (assembly GCF_003236395.1). Classification (GTDB taxonomy): domain Bacteria; phylum Actinomycetota; class Actinomycetes; order Streptosporangiales; family Streptosporangiaceae; genus Nonomuraea; species Nonomuraea aridisoli. The sequence goes on from NZ_POUD01000164.1 coordinate 7,510, forward strand.
ACGCTGTCCGGCGGCGAGACCATCATGGTCGCGCTGGCCGCGCAGCTGCTGAAACGGCCCGACGTGCTGCTGCTCGACGAGCCCACCAACAACCTCGACCTGGACGCGCGCCGCCGGCTCTACGCCGCGGTCGCCGCCTGGCAGGGAGTGCTCCTGGTGGTCAGCCACGACCGCGCGCTGCTGGAGCTGGTGGACCAGATCGCCGAGCTGCGCGACGGCGCCGTCCGCATGTACGGCGGCAACCTCAGCGCGTACGAGGCGCAGGTCGAGGCCGAACAGGAGGCCGTCGAGCGGGTGGTCCGCACCGCCGAGGGCGAGGTGCGCCGGCAGCAGCGCGAGCTCGTCGAGGCCCGCACCAGGATCGAGCGCAGCGCCCGCCAGGGCAGGAAGGCCGCCGAGAACAAGAAGGTGCCCAAGATGGCGGCGAACGCGCTCAAGCGCAAGGCCCAGGTGACGGCGGGCAAGCAGCGGGCGCTGCACCAGGAGAAGCTGGAGGAGGCCCGCGAGCGGCTGACCGAGGCGGAGCAGGCGGTGCGCGACGACGCGGAGATCCGCATCGACCTCCCGGGCACCGAGGTGCCGGGCGGCCGGACGGTCCTGACCCTGCCGCTGGAGCCCGGCTCCGTGCCGGCCGACGGCGCGGAGCCGGGGCTGAAGGCGCTGGAGACGCTCGTCATCCGCGGGCCGGAACGCGTCGCGCTGCTCGGACCCAACGGGTCGGGCAAGACCACGCTGCTCAAGCGGATCGTCGAGCAGGGCGCTCATGTGCCCGCCCGCTACCTGCCGCAGCGGCTCGACCTGCTGGACGACAGGCTGAGCGTGGTCGACAACGTCCGCGCCCTCGCGCCCTCGGCGTCGGTGAACGAGGTCCGCGCCCGGCTGGCGCGCTTCCTGTTCCGCGGCGAGCGGGCCGACCAGGCCGCCGGCACGCTGTCGGGCGGCGAGCGGTTCCGCGCCACCCTGGCCGCGCTGCTGTCGGCCGAGCCGCCGCCGCAACTGCTCCTGCTCGACGAGCCGACCAACAACCTCGACATGGCCAGCGTCCGGCAGCTCGCCCAGGCGCTGTCGGCGTACCGGGGCGCGCTGATCGTGGCCAGCCACGACCTGCCGTTCCTGGAGAGCATCGGGATCACCCGCCGGCTGCGGCAGGACCGGCAGAGGGGACTGGCGGAATCGTCAATTGACGGTTAGGGATCAACCGGGCGATAGTGTGGCAGGTGGCTGGACCCCGGTTGATCTCCTCCGTTCTCGCTCTGGCGACGGTCACCAGCATGGCCGCGTGCTCCGCGACCGGCTCGTCGCCGGCGGGCGGCGAGCAGCGGGTCTCCGGCGTCGCGGGCGGCGGGGGCGCCGCCCCGGGCACCGATGCCGGGCCGGTCGCGCTGACGCCCGAGGCGTACAGGAACGAGCTGGACGGCCTGCACGAGAAGATGGCCGGGGCGATCCGCGAGCTGTCCCGCGCGCGCGGGCTGAAGGCCCTCGACCAGCGGGTGACCAAGGCCGAGCAGACGCTGAACGACGCCGTCGACGCCCTGGACGCCGTCACCCCGCCCGAGGCCGTACGCGCCCACCACGAGGCGTACGTCGCCGGTCTGCGCGACTTCGCCGGCGAGCTGGGCGCCGCGGCCGGCCGGGTCGCCGCGCGCGACCTGTGCACGTCGTCGGCCGTGCTCACCGATCTCGGCGAGCAGCTCGCCACCCTGGACGAGGCGGGGGAGGAGCTGGAGAGCGCCGGCGACTACCCGGCCGACATCGTCTCGGTCAAGGCCGCCGACCGGCAGACCAGGCGGCTGCGCAACGGCGCGTTCGTCCGCAGCGGCACGCTCGACGGACGCGGCTCGCTGGAGATCAACAACGGCGGCTCCCGCGACGCCGTGGTGACCGTGCTCAGGGGCCGCAGCAAGGCGTTCAGCGTGTACGTGCGCAAGAAGACGAAGTTCAAGGTCTCCGGCGTGCGCGACGGCAGCTACCGGATCTTCTTCACGCACGGCGTGGACTGGGACGGCAAGACCAGGGTGTTCACCCGCGACTGCAGCTTCGAGAGGTTCGAGAGGTCGGTGGCGTACAAGACGACCTACACCGCCTCGCAGATCCGCTGGCACGACTGGCGGATCACGTTGCACGCCGTCACCGGCGGCAACGCCCGCACCTCGCCGGTCGACCCGGACGACTTCCCGTCCTGAGACCGGGAAAGGCCGCGCCCCCGGAGGGTGCGCGGCCTTGTCGCGATCAGGTGGAGAAGAGCATGCCCACCCAGCTGCGCTGGCGGTGGTGGCCGTAGTGGCCGCCGTGCCCGCCGTGGGGAGCGCCCCAGGCCGGGCCGCCGTGGACGGGAGGCGGGGGCGGGGGAGCCGCGTGGAACTGCGTCTCCATCCGCGTCAGCGTCTCCAGCTCGCCGTAGTCGAGGAAGATCCCGCGACAGTTGTCGCACTGCTCGATGTGGACGCCGTTGCGCTCGTAAGTCCGCATGTTGCCGCGGCACTTGGGGCACTGCATCGAAGTCGCTCTCCTTGGCTTTAAGGTCTCTTGGTGAAACCTACCGCGCGCAACCCCGTCATGCTCTGACGATTCTGTTGCACGCCTCGATCAACGAATGCTCGACGTCGTCGAGTTCCCGGCCTTCGCGCCCGGCGTTGACGACGGCCACGGCGGCCAGCTGGACGGTGAGCGCCCGGGCGGGAAGGTCAAGCCGATGCCAAGGATCGTCGCCCGGTCCGAGGGCGGGCCCGCCCGAGGCGAGATAGGCCCCGAGGAACCGCTCCCACACGACCGGTTCGAGCAGGCCGGCGGCGTACCAGGCGGCCGGACGGGCCAGGTCCCACGCCGGGTCGCCCACGCCGAGGTCGTCCACGTCGATGAGCAGCCAGCGGTCGCGGTGGACGAGCTGGCCCAGGTGCCAGTCGCCGTGCGTCAGCAGGCCCGGCAGCGGTGTCACCCGCACGCGCCGGGGCTCGGGAAGCTCCTTGAACGCCCGCCTGATGAGCTGCTCGACCGGGCCGTCGCCGGGCATGCGGCCGACCGCGCGGGCGGCCCGCGCCGGCCCTCCGGCAGGCGGTAACGCGGGCAGCAGCGTGAGCGGGGCGGCGTGCAGGCGGGCCAGCAGCCGGGCCCCCTCCTCCCAGGGCGCGCCCCGGGGGTCGTCGTCCTGCGAGATCGGCCGGCCGGCGGGCCAGACGGTGACGGCGCGCCCGCCCACCGTGAGCACCTCCGGCTCCAGCGGCGCCAGCATCACCCCGCTCACCGCGGCCGACGCGGCGGCCCGCACCCTCGGGCGCAGCTCCTCGGCGTCGTCGCGCGCCGAATGGGCCTTGACCACGACCTCGCCCATGCGTAACACCACGACGTCGGTGCGTGTCGGATGGAAGACCGGCGTGCCCGTGCCGCCGTACGCCGCGGCGATACCCGCCAGCTCCTGCTCCAGACCCACTCGTACAGACTAGGGGGCATGAGAGTCGGTTTCGCCGTTCCGCAGTCAGGGCCCTGGGCCACCCCCGAGAACATGCGCCGCATCGCCGTGCGGGCCGAGGAGCTCGGCTACGACGCGCTCTGGACGTTCCAGCGGCTGGTGTACCCGGTCGGGCACCTCATGGGGCCCACCTACCGCGCCGTGCACGACCCGCTGATCACGCTGGCCCACGTGTCGGCCGTGACGAGCCGGATCGAGCTGGGCGTGGCGGTGATCAACGCCTGCGTCCAGCCGATCGTGCTGGCCAAGCAGCTGGCCACGCTGCAGACGGTCTCGGGCGGCCGGGTCACCGCGGGGATCGGCCTCGGCTGGCTGCCGGAGGAGTTCGAGGCGACCGGCGTCGAGATGAAGCGGCGCGGGCGCAGGGGTGAGGAGTTCGTCGAGCTGCTGCGCAAGACGTGGACCGACGACGTGGTGGAGCACTCCGGCGAGTTCTACCGGGTGCCCGCCTCCCACGTCGACCCCAAACCGGTGCCGGGGCCGCCGCGCGTCCTGCTGGGCGGCACCGCCGAGGTCGCGCTGCGCCGCGCCGCGCGGCTGGCCGACGGCTGGGTCAGCTCCAGCCGGGAGGACCTGTCGGCGATCGCCGGGCGGGTGCGGCTCATCAAGGCCGAGCTCGCCGCGGCGGGGCGGGACGCCGAGGCGTTCCGGTTCGTCTGCCGCGGCGTCACCCAGGTGCGGGCGGCCGACGAGGACCGGCCGCTGACCGGCACGTACGACAAGATCAGGAGCGACGTGGCGGCCCTGGCGGAGCACGGCGTCACCGACGTCTTCCACGACCTCAACTTCGACCGCGAGATCCCGTCGTCCGACGCGGGCGAGGCGATGCGCCGCGCTGAGGAGGCCCTGGAGGCGCTGGCCCCCTGACCGGCCGCGCGCCAGCGCGCGGGCTGGGCCGAGGTGCCTGACCTGCGCGCTCGGCTTATTGGAGCGTTCCCGTCGTGTCCGTGACATCGCGCACGACACAGTACGTCGTCTTGTGAGGAACCTCAGATATTCATTTCTTATGAATTATTATTGACCCCTACCGGGTCGCCGTGCCAAGGTCTGTCATCGCGGCCGACCCTCACTCCCAGCGGCCGCCACGGAGGTCACTGTGAGTCAACGTCACGAGAGCCGACGCGATGTGAACCGGCATGTGAGCCGGCGCGGCTTTCTCGCCGGGTTCGGCGCGCTCGGCATCGCTTCCACGCTGGGCGCCTGCGCGACCAGCACGTCCCCACGGCCCGCCGCGGGCGGCGCATCCAGCACGGGCCTGGTCCTGAAGTCCCGCGAGAGCAGCGACAACGCCCGCAAGGGCATGCAGGCACTGCTGGACGAGTTCGCCAAGCGGCACCCGCAGTACACGACCACGCTCAACACGATGGAGGCGGCGGCGTTCCAGCAGCAGATCCGCGCCGACCTCACCCTGTCCACGCCGCCCGACGTGCTCACGTGGTTCGCCGGCGAGATCGCGAGCGACTTCGCGCAGCAGGGCCTGCTGCTCGACGTCACCTCCGTCTTCCCCGCCCAGGGCTACAGCGAGCAGTTCGCCAAGCTGTCCACCGACGCGACGGGCAAGAAGATCTTCATCCCGACCGTCTACTACTGGTGGGGCGTCTTCTACCGCAAGTCGTTCTTCGACAAGTGGGGCGTCGCCGAGCCGAAGACGTGGGACGAGTTCATCGCGCTGTGCAAGACGCTGCAGGGCAAGGGGGTCAGCCCGCTCGCGCTGCCGCTGGCCGACGCGGCGTGGCTGACCGCGTCCTGGTTCGACTACCTCAACCTGCGCATCAACGGCGCCGACTTCCACCGGGCGCTGCTCGCCGGGCAGGAGGCGTACACCGACGCGCGGGTGACGAAGGTGCTGGACACCTGGAAGGAGGTGCTGCCGTACTTCGACCCCGACAGCAAGGGCCTGGCCTCCACGGAGGGCTACGCGAAGTGGCAGCAGGGCAAGGACGCGATGTTCCTGTGCGGCCCCTTCCTCGCCGACGCGATGCCCGCGGACGTCAAGGACGACATCAGCTTCTTCCAGTTCCCCATCGTCGACCCGGCGGTGCCGGTCGCCGAGGAGGCGCCGCTGGACGGCTTCATCGCCAGCGCCCACACCGCCAACCCCGAGGGGGCCAAGGCGTTCCTCGGGTTCGTCGCCACCCCCGAGGCCCAGGAGCTCTACCTGAAGATCTCCGGGAACGCGCTGCTGCCGGCCAACTCCGGCGCCAAGTCGCCGATCAGCACGCCGCTGCTGGAGAAGGGCCGGGCGATGGTGGCCGGGGCGGCCGACGTGACGCAGTTCTTCAACCGCGACACCAACGACGACCAGCTCAACGCGCTCACCACGGCCCTGGTGCGGTTCATCGACGAGCCGGACAACGGCGCCGAGATCCAGAAGCAGTGGCAGAGCGACTCGGCGAAGGCGCGCGGTAACTGACCATGGCGTCCGTTGCCAAGTCCCACCGGGCCGCCGCCACGCCGTACCGGCGCACCTGGCACGGCTCGCGCGACGCGCTCGTGCTGCTCGCGTTCGTGCTCGTGCCGTTCGCGCTGGAGATGTTCTGGACGTTCTGGCCGGCGCTCAACAGCCTCTACATCTCGCTGACCCGGTGGGACGGGATCTCGCCGCCGGAGTTCATCGGCCTGGACAACTACCTCCAGATGTGGTCGGACTCCACGTTCCTGCTGGCGCTGCGCAACACCGTCCTGTGGCTGGTGCTCTTCGGCGGGCTGTCGGTGCTGGGCGGGTTCGGCCTGGCGTTGCTGCTCGACAAGCCGCGCCGGGGCGTCGGGGTCTACCGGGCGATCTTCTTCCTGCCCGTGGTGTTCTCGATGGTCGTCACCGCGCTGGTGTGGCGGATGATCTACCAGCCGGACGGCGTGGTCAACGGCCTGCTCTCCGCGGTCGGGCTCGACGACCTGACGAAGATCTGGCTCGGCGACCCCGACACGGCGCTGTACGCGCTGATCGTGCCGGCGCTCTGGCGGCAGATGGGCTACATCATGGTGCTGTTCCTGGCGGGGCTGAAGACCGTCGATCCGCTGCTGCACGAGGCGGCCAGGACCGACGGGGCCGGCACGTTCCAGCGGTTCCGGCACATCACCCTGCCGCAGCTGCGGCCGATCACCACGATCGTGCTCGCGGTCACCGTGATCGACGCGCTGCGCTCGTTCGACATCGTCTGGGCGCTCACCAAGGGCGGGCCGTACCACTCCTCCGAGCTGCTGAGCACCTACCAGTTCTCCACCGGCGTGCTCGGCTCGCAACTCGGGTACGGCTCCGCGCTCGCTGTGGTGATCTTCATTCTCGCGGTCGGGACGATCATTGTGTACGTGCTCCGCAACCTCGGCGAGGAGGAGACCGCATGACGGCGGTGCAGGCCCCGGCGCGGATGGCACGTCGGCGGGTCCGAACCTGGTTGTTCCACCTCGGCATGCCCGTGCTGGCGGCGCTCTGGTTGTTCCCGCTCGCGCTGGTCGTGATCACGTCGCTGCGGACGTTCGACGACCTGGCCACGTCCGGCCTGGCCAGCCTCCCGCAGGGGCTGACCGCCGACCCGTACCGTGAGGCGCTGGCCTCGGGGGAGTGGCGCTCGATCCTGAACAGCCTGCTCATCACCGTGCCGGTCGTCCTGGTGACGCTGGTGCTCGCGTCGATGGCGGCCTACGGGCTCGCGCGGCACCGGATCCCGTTCCGGCGCACGATGTTGCTGCTGATGCTGGCGGGCAACCTGCTGCCGGCGCAGCTGCTGCTCATCCCCGTGCTGAAGCTCACCGAGCAGTTCGGGCTGTTCGACTCCCTCATCGGCATGATCGTCGTGCAGACCGCGGTGGGGCTCGGCTTCTACACGTTCGTGCTGCACGGGTTCATGCGCGGCATCCCGCAGGAGCTGACGCAGGCGGCGCGGATGGACGGCGCCACCACGTTCGGGGTGTACCTGCGGATCATCCTGCCGCTGACCAAGCCGGCGCTCGCCGCCCTGGGCTCGCTCTGCTTCACCTGGACGTTCAACGACCTGGTGTGGTCGATCACGCTGCTGCGCAGCGAGGACAAGCTCCCGGTCACGCCGGCCATCCTCGGCATGCAGGGCGAGTTCGTCTCCTCGTGGAACGTCATCGCGGCGGCCACCGTGATCGCCGCGATCCCCACGGTGATCGTCTTCCTGCGCTTCCAGCGCTACTTCATCTCCGGCCTGCTGATCGGATCGTCCCGATGACACGATGGGCACTGCGCACCGCCACCACCTCCTACCAGGTACGCCTCGCGCCCGGCGGCGCCTGGGCCGAGCTCGCGTACTGGGGGCCGGCCGTCGAGGAGACGCTCGCGCCGGGCCCGCTGGAGTACGCCGGGCCCACCCCGTACTCCACCGCCGCCGACGCCGCCGCCTGCGAGTACGCCCCCTACGGGGTGCGGCACTTCGCCCAGCTCGACCTGATCGCCGAACGCGACGTCAGAGGGACGGTCTGGCGGCACAGCGGTGACGACCTGCTGGACAAGGACGGCACGACCGAGCTGCGGCTGATCTTCACCGACCCGTCGCAGCGGCTCACGGCCACCCTGTGCTACCGCGTCAGCCGCGCTCACGACGTGGTCGAACGCTGGGCGGAGATCACGAACGACGGCGACACCCCGCTCCGGCTGGAGCGGGCCCGCTCGGCGGCGTTCACCATGCCCACCCCGGGCGGGGCGCGGCTGCACCACCTGCACGGCCGCTGGGCGCAGGAGTTCCAGACCGGCGAGGTCGAGCTCCGGCACGGTCGGTTCACCCTGGAGAACCGGCTCGGCGTGACCGGGCTGGCGCACTCGCCGTGGCTGGCCGTACAGCCGCTGGACGAACCGGACGGCCCCACCTGGAGCACGGCGCTGGCGTGGAGCGGGTCGTGGGCCATCGACGCCGACACCGACGCCGCCGAGGGCGTCACCCGGGTGAGCCTCGGCCGGCTGCCGGTGGAGGCGGCCGTCGAGCTGGCGCCCGGCGAGACGTTCACCTCCCCTCCCGCCTGCGGGCTGTACAGCCCGGACGGCCTGGCGGGCGCCGCCCGCGCGTGGCACGCCTACCAGCGAGGGCTGCGCCGCGACGTGACGCCGCCCGTCGTCTACAACTCCTGGTTCGCCACCGAGTTCGAGGTGCGCGCGGACGAGCAGCTGGAGCTGGCGCGCAAGGCCGCCGCCATCGGGGTGGAGACGTTCGTGGTGGACGACGGCTGGTTCGTCGGCCGCGACGACGACCGGGGCGGCCTCGGCGACTGGGAGCCGGACCCGGCGAAGTTCCCCGGCGGGTTCGACCGGTTCATCGCCCAGGTGCGCGAGCTCGGCCTCGGGTTCGGCCTGTGGGTGGAGCCCGAGGGGGTGAGCCCGCGCTCGCGGCTCTACGCCGAGCATCCCGACTGGGTCTACCAGGTGCCCGGCCGGCCGATGACGACGATCCGCAACCAGTACGTGCTCGACCTCGGCCGCGCCGACGCGGCGGCCTGGGCGCACGCCACCCTGGACGGCCTGCTGTCCCGGTACGACATCTCCTACCTCAAGTGGGACATGAACCGCCCGATGACCGAGCGCGGCGCCGGCCCCGACCTCGACGGACGGCACGTCGCGAACTACTACGGCATCCTCGAGGCGCTCCGGCGCGACCACCCCGGCGTGGTCGTCGAGGGATGCGCCGCCGGAGGCGGCCGGGCCGACCTCGCCACCGCGGCCCGCTGCGACGTGCTGTGGCCGAGCGACAACACCGGGCCGCTCGACCGGCTCGCCGTCCAGCACGGTTTCCTGCAGGCGTTCGCGCCGCACCTGATGAGCTCGTGGGTCACCGACGACCCGGGGTTCTTCGCCACCGCTCCGCGCAGCCGCGCCTTCCGGTACGTGACCGCGATGGCGGGCGTGCTCGGCATCGGCGCCGACATCTCGGCCTGGGACCAGGAGCGGCTCGACGAGGCGGCCCGGTGGATCGCCCTCTACCGGTCCATCCGCGACGTCGTCCAGCTGGGCGAGGTGCACCGGCACGGAGATCCGCGCGGACCGTTCTACGCCGTCGAGTACGCCCGCGGCGACACCGTCGTGCTGCTGTCCTGGCGCACCGGCGACGCCCGCGGCTCCGCCACCCACGTGAGCCGCCCGCCCCGAATCCGGCCGCACGCCGTCGATCCGGCCGCGCGGTACCGGCGCCGGGACGACGACAGCCGGCACAGCGGCGCCGCGCTGGCCGCCGTGGGGCTCGCGCCGCTGCCGGACGACACGACCGACGCCTCGGTCGTGATCCTGGATCGGCTTTAGGCCGTCATCATGAATCGGATGGAGATGGACCGACAACTGCTCGCAGGCAAAGTGGCCGTGGTGACCGGCGCCGCGTCCGGCATCGGCGCCGCGGTCGTCGAGCGCTTCCTCGCCGAGGGCGCCCACGTGATCGCCGTCGATCTCGCCGAGCCGGACGGCGCGACGCCCCCCGGCGTGCTGCCGCTGGCCGGCGACGTCGCGGAAGCCGAGACCTGGACGCGGGTCGCCGACCTGGCGCGCGCCGAGTTCGGCCACCTCGACGTGCTCCATTCCAACGCGAGCGTGAACATCACGGCGCCCGCCCATGAACTGGCCGAGGCCGACTGGAACCGGCAGATCGCCGTCAACCTGACCGCCACGTACCTCGGCGTCCGCGCCTGCGCGGGCCTGCTCGGGGAGGGCTTCCCCGAGCGGGGGCCCGGCGCGGTGGTGCTGAGCTCGTCTGTGCACGCCATCGCCGGGCTGCCGGGGCATCCCGCGTACGCGGCCGCCAAGGGCGGGCTCATCTCCCTGGGCCGGCAGCTCGCCGTCGAGTACGGCCCGCGGGTGCGGGTCAACACCGTGCTCCCCGGGCCGATCCTGACCCCCGCGTGGGACGGCGTCAACGAGGAGGACCGCCGCCGGAGCGCCGCCGCGACGGCCGCCGGGCGCTTCGGACGCCCCGAGGAGGTGGCCGCCGCGGTGCTCTTCCTCGCCTCGGCGGAGAGTTCGTACGTCACCGGGACGAGCCTGCTGGTGGACGGCGGCTGGAGCGCGACGAAGGATTCGGCGTGAGCGATACGGCAACCCCGACCCGAGGATGGAGACATTGAGCATTTACCCAGGTCGTGGCATACACGGGCAGGTGGTCGAAGCGATCGGCCGGCGGATCGTCTCGGGCAAGGAGGCGCCCGGCTCGACTCTCGACCTGGACGCGCTGGAGATCACCTATGACGTGAGCAAGACCGTCGTTCGGGAGGCGCTGAAGGTGCTCGCCGCCAAGGGGCTCGTGGACGCGCGGCCCAAACGCGGGACGTTCGTCCGGTCCCGCTCGCAGTGGAGTCTGCTCGATCCGGACCTGCTGCGCTGGCAGTTCGAGGAGCCCTCCGGCTCCGGGCTGCTCGACGACCTCTACGAGGTGCGGATCATCGTGGAGCCGGCCGGCGCCAGGCTCGCCGCGCTCCGCCGTACCGAGGAGGAGGTGGAGTCGCTGGCGGCCGCGCTCGCGGCCGTGGACGAGCAGGCCGACGCCGAGGCGATCATCGAAGCCGACCTCGCGTTCCACCGGCAGCTGCTGGAGGCCTCGCACAACGAACTGCTGATCCGGATGGAGTACATCATCGAGATCGGACTGCGCGCCCGGGACGTGCTCGTGCACACCGAGGGACACCGGGACGACTTCCTGCCGCCGCACCAGGCCGTGCTCGACGCCGTGCGCAGGGCGGACCCCGACGGCGCCGAGCGGGCCATGCGGCAGTTGCTGGAGCAGGCGGCCAAGGACGAGCAGCAGATCAAGAATCGCGGCGGCAAGTGAAGATCGTCGACATCGAGACGTTCCTGGTGCCGCCGCGCTGGTTGTTCTGCCGGGTGCGCACCGACGAGGGCGTGATCGGCTGGGGGGAGCCCGTCGTGGAGGGCCGCGCCGAGGCGGTGCGCGCGGCCGTGCACACCCTGGCGGAGTACCTGATCGGCCAGGATCCGCTGCGTGTCGAGGACCACTGGCAGGTGCTGGCCAACGGCGGCTTCTACCGGGGCGGCCCGGTGCTGTCCAGCGCGCTGGCCGGGCTCGACCAGGCGCTGTGGGACATCGCCGGGAAGACGTACGGCGTGCCCGTGCACGCGCTGCTCGGCGGGCCGGTCCGCGACCGCGTCCGGATGTACGCCTGGGTCGGCGGCGACGACCCCGCCGAGCTGGCCGAGGGCATCACCGCGCGGATCGAGGCCGGGTTCACCGCGGTCAAGATGAACGCGGTCGGCCGGCTGCCCGCGGCGGCGACCATGGCCGACGTCTCGGCGGTGGTGGACCGGGTCGCCCTGGCCAGGGAGCTCCTCGGGCCGGGCCGCGACGTCGCGATCGACTTCCACGGCCGCGTCTCGGCGGCCGAGGCGCGGCGGATCCTGCCGCTGCTGGCTCCGCTGCAGCCGATGTTCGCCGAGGAGCCGGTCCTGCCCGACCGGCCGCACGTGCTGCGCGACGTGGTGACCGCGAGCAGCGTGCCGGTCGCCGTGGGGGAGCGGCTCTACTCGCGCTGGGACTTCCGGCCCGTGCTCGAGGCCGGGGTCGCCGTGGTGCAGCCCGACCTCTCGCACGCGGGCGGCATCTCCGAGACCCGCAGGATCGCGGCGCTCGCCGAGGTGTGGGACGCCAGGCTCGCCCCGCACTGCCCGCTGGGGCCGATCGCGCTCGCCGCCAGCCTCCAGGTCGCGTTCGCGACACCGAACTTCCTGATCCAGGAGCACTCGATCGGCATCCACTACAACCAGGGCGACGACCTGCTGGACTACGTCGCCGACCCCGAGGTGTTCCGCTTCGTCGACGGCTACGCCGCCCGCCCCACCGCCCCGGGGCTGGGCGTGGAGGTCGACGAGGCCGCGGTACGCCGCGCCGACCAGATCGGGCACGCCTGGCGCAACCCCGTCTGGCGCCACGACGACGGCGGCCGAGCCGAATGGTGACACCCCCGAACACCACCGCGGCCCCGCTCCGACAACGAACGGTCACAACGGCGACCACGCCCCAGCCGCCGCTGCGGGCCCGCCTCGACAGCGGGCGGAGTGGTGATGACACTCCGTGTCCGGTTGCGGACGCGCTTCGACGGCGGGCGGGCGAAGTGGTGACGAGACGTCGGGTGCGGTTGCGGACGTGCTTCGGCGACGGGCGGGTGGAATGGTGACGAGGACTCGGGTGCCGCTGTCGGCCCGCTTCGATCTGCCGCACGGTGGGCGGTGGGTCTCGTTGTCGGGCGGCGGCCGCGAATGGTTGTGGTCACGCCCCGATCCGGCGCGGGCGACGGTCACGCCGGGGTCGGCGTTCGTCGACGCGGGTGGCCTAGAGGAGTGCGTCCCCACGGTACGAGGCACGCCCGACCACGGCGACGCCTGGTCCCGCCCCTGGCCGGGCACTCCCGCCGAGGCTAGGGTGACCTGCGACGCCTTCGAACTGCGCCGTACGGTGACGCAGAAAGCAGGCGCGGTGGTGGCCACCTACCGGCTGACCGCCGACCCCGGCTACACGTTCGTCTGGGCCGCCCACGCACTGCTCGACCTCGGCGTCAACGCACAGATCATCGCCCCCGACAACGTCCCGGTACGCCTCTACCCCGAGGCCGCACCCCTGCTCACCATCCC
>NZ_POUD01000165.1 GCF_003236395.1 Nonomuraea aridisoli
GGCGTGGCGGGCGCCGTGCCGGCGCTGGCGGACGACCCCGAGGCGGCCTCGCGCGGCCGCGGCCACAGTGGCGGCCACAGTGGCGGCCACAGTGGCGGCCACGGTGGCGGCGGTGACCTGCGTTTCACCGCCGTCCCGCCGAACAAGGAGGACGCGCTGCGCGTCCCCAACGGCTACAAGTCGTCCGTGGTGGTGCGCTGGGGTGATCCGGTGCTGCCCGACGCGCCGGAGTTCGACTTCGACAACCAGAGCGCCGAGGCCCAGAGCAAGCAGTTCGGCTACAACTGCGACTTCGTGACGATGTTCCCGATGGGCAAGGACCGTGCGCTGCTGTGGGTCAACCACGAGTACTCGGGCGAGGCCCTCATGTTCCGCGGCTACACCAGCGGGGCGGACGCGACCGAGGAGCAGATCAAGATCGCTCTCGCCGCGCACGGCGGCTCGGTCGTGGAGATCGAGCGCTCCGGCAACACCGGCGAGTGGAAGCTGGTCACCAGCGGCCGCCGCCGCTACAACCGGCGCATCACCGCGCAGACCCCGATGCGGTTCAGCGGGCCGGCCGTGGGCAGCGACCTGCTCAAGACGGCGGCAGACCCCGCGGGCGTCAAGCCCGTCGGCATGCTGAACAACTGCGCCGGCGGCACGACCCCGTGGGGCACCGTGCTGACCGCCGAGGAGAACATCGACCAGTACTTCATCAACGGCGACAAGGTGCCGGAGGCGCAGCGGCCGTACACCGCCCGCTACACGATCCCCTCCGGCGTCCCTGAGGACAGCCGCAGGTTCGACCGCGTCGAGGAGCGCTTCGACCTCGAGAAGCACCCGAACGAGGCCAACCGCTTCGGCTGGATCGTGGAGATCGACCCGTTCGACCCCGACTCCACGCCCGTCAAGCGCACCGCGCTCGGCCGCTTCAAGCACGAGGCCGCCACCACGACGCTGTCGCGTGACCGCCGCCTCGTCGTGTACATGGGCGACGACGCCCGCTACGAGTACGTCTACAAGTTCGTCTCGAAGGACCGCTACATCCCCGGCAACGACCGGCACAACCGCGGCCTGCTGGACGAGGGCACCCTGTACGTCGCCAAGCTCACCGGCGACAGCCCCGACTCCGAGATCGACGGCTCCGGCAAGCTGCCCCGCGACCGCGAGTTCGACGGCTCCGGCCAGTGGATCCCGCTGGTGTCGGGCGGGCGGTCGTACGTCAAGGGCATGTCCGCCGAGGAGGTGCTGGTCTACACCCGCATCGCCGCCGACAAGGTGGGCGCCACGAAGATGGACCGCCCCGAGGACATGGAGCGCAACCCGGTCACCGGCGGCGTGTACGTGGCGCTGACCAACAACACCAACCGCACGGCGGCCGAGGCCGACGAGGCCAACCCGCGCTCGGCGAACAAGCACGGCCACGTGCTGGAGATCATCGAGCAGCGGAACGACGCGGCGGCGACGAAGTTCGCCTGGTCGCTGCCGCTGGTCTGCGGCGACCCGAAGGACCCGGCCACCTACTTCGCGGGCTTCGACAAGAGCAAGGTGTCGCCGATCTCGTGCCCCGACAACCTCGCGTTCGACCGCGACGGCAACCTGTGGATCTCCACGGACGGCAACGCGCTCGGCACCAACGACGGCCTCTTCGTGATGCCGGTCGAGGGCAAGGAGCGCGGCCACCTGCGCCAGTTCCTGAGCGTCCCGATCGGCGCCGAGACCTGCGGCCCGATGGTGACCGAGGACCAGCGCAGCGTCTTCGTGGCGGTGCAGCACCCGGGCGAGACCGACGACGCGAGCCCGGACAACCCCTCGAGCCGCTGGCCGGACGGCGGCGACAGCCAGCCGCGCCCCGCGGTCGCGGTGGTGTGGCACGGCGCCGGCAAGAAGATCGGCGCTTGACCTCAACTTAACTTGAGGCTCTAGCGTTCCGTGCCATGAGCATGGAAGTGACCGCCTGGCACCAGCTGTACTCGATGAACGACCGGCAGGAGCGTCGCTCTGTCTCCAGGGCGACGCTCCGCCGTATCGCGGGGTTCGCGCGCCCGCACCGGCGCAAGCTGACGCTGTTCCTGCTGCTCAGCGTCGTGCTGGCAGGCCTGGCGGTGGCCGCGCCGCTGCTCGCCGGCCGGGTGGTGGACGCCGTCTTCAACCGCGAGCCGCTCGGCGTGGTGGTCGGGGTGGCCCTGCTGATCGCCGCCCTGGCGGTCGCCGAGGCCGGGCTCGGGCTGCTGAACCGGTGGTTGTCGGCCGGCCTGGGGGAGGACCTCATCCTCGACCTGCGCACGGCCGTCTTCGACCACGTCCAGCGCATGCCGGTGGCCTTCTTCACCAGAACCCGCACCGGCGCGCTCGTCAGCCGGCTCAACAACGACGTGATCGGGGCGCAGCGGGCGTTCACCGACACCCTGTCCGGCGTGGCCGGCAACGTCGTGACACTCCTGCTCACGCTCACCGCCATGATCAGCATCTCCTGGCAGATCACGCTGCTGGCGCTGCTGCTCCTGCCGGTGTTCGTGCTGCCCGCGCGGCGGATGGGCGTCCGGATCGCCCGGCTGCGGCGCGAGGCGGCCGACCACAACGCGGCCATGGGCAACCAGATGACCGAGCGCTTCTCTGCGCCGGGCGCGACGCTGGTGAAGCTGTTCGGCCGGCCCGCGTACGAGTCGGCCGAGTTCGCCCGCCGGGCCCGCCGGGTGCGCGACATCGGGGTGCGCTCGGCCATGACCCAGTACGCCTTCGTGACCGCGCTGACCCTGGTGTCGGCCCTCGCCCTGGCCCTCGTGTACGGCCTCGGCGGCTTCTACGCCCTGGCCGACCGGCTCGCCCCGGGCGCGCTCGTGTCGATGGCCATGCTCCTGACCCGCCTCTACGCCCCGCTCACCGCCCTGGCCAGCGCGCGGGTGGACGTGATGAGCGCGGTCGTCAGCTTCGAGCGGGTCTTCGAGGTGCTCGACCTCAAGCCGCTCATCCAGGACAAGCCGGACGCACGATCGGTGCCGGAAGGCCCGGTGTCGGTGGAGTTCGACGACGTGCGCTTCTCGTACCCGTCGGCCGACAAGGTGTCGCTCGCCTCGCTGGAGGAGGTCGCCGTGCTCGACGCGCGCGGCGGCGAGGAGGTGCTGCACGGGGTGTCGTTCCGGGCCGAGCCGGGGCAGATGGTGGCCCTCGTCGGCTCGTCGGGGGCGGGCAAGTCCACCATCGCCCAGCTGATTCCCCGCCTGTACGACGCCGACTCCGGCGCCGTACGTCTCGGCGGCGTCGACGTTCGGGACCTGAGCGCCGAGTCGATCCGCGCCACCCTCGGCATGGTCACCCAGGACGGTCACCTGTTCCACGACACGATCCGGGCCAACCTGCTGCTGGCCAGGCCCGAGGCGAGCGACGAGGAGCTGTGGGACGCGATCACCCGCGCCCGCCTCGCCCCGCTCATCGAGTCGTTGCCCGACGGGCTCGACACGGTCGTGGGCGAACGCGGCTACCGGCTGTCGGGCGGCGAGCGCCAGCGGCTGACCATCGCCCGCCTGCTGCTGGCCCGCCCCAGGGTGGTCATCCTGGACGAGGCCACGGCGGCGCTCGACTCCACCAACGAGGCGGCCGTGCAGGCGGCGCTCGGCGAGGCGCTGGAGGGCAGGACCGCCGTGGTGATCGCGCACCGGCTCTCCACCGTGCGGGCCGCCGACCTCATCCTCGTCATCGAGGACGGACGGGTGGTCGAGCGCGGCACGCACGCCGAGCTGCTCGCCGCCGGCGGCCGCTACGAGGAGCTCTACCGCACTCAGTTCGACGAGCCGACGGTCGCCGCCGCCTGAGGCTCGTCGTCCTCCTGCGGCCGCTCGGGGACGTGGCGCAGGGCGTACAGGGCCAGCGGGATGCCCGCCAGCAACACGGCCGCCGCGACGACCAGCGTGAACCGGTAGGCGTCGAGGAAGGCGAGCAGCGGCGGCAGGTCGCTGGCGCTCTGCGCCGAGGTCAGGAACGCGCCCAGCAGCGTGATGCCGAGCAGGCCGAACACCTCGCGCGAGACGTTGAACATGCCCGAGGCCACGCCGGCCCGGTTCTCGGGCATCCCGCCGAGCACCGCGGCCGTCAGCGGCACCATCAGGCCGCCGCCGAGGCCGTACAGGATGAACCAGGGGGCCACGTCGGCGTACGAGCCGTCGGCGCCGACGCGGGAGATCAGGAAGATCGCGACGCCCATGAGCGCCGTGCCGAGGGCCACTGTGCGCGCGACGCCGAGCCACGCGCTCACCCGCTGCGACACCACCGCGGTCACCCCCATGACCAGCGCCATCGGCACGAACGCGGCGCCCGCCTCGGTGGGGGAGAAGCCGAGCACGTTCTGCAGCCACATCGCGCTGAAGAAGTAGATCCCGAACACGCCGAACGACCAGATCCCGCTGGTGAGCAGCCCGCCGCCGAACACCCGCCGCCGGAACAGCGACAGGTCCGCCATCGGCTCGCCGGCCCGCGACTCGGCCAGCACGAACGCCACGGCCGCCGCCGCCAACACGCCGAACGCGGCCAGAATCCCGGGCGACGTCCAGCCGGCCGACTCGCCCTCGATCAGCGCGTACGTCAGGGCGAACAGCGCCAGCGCCGAGGCCGCCAGGCCGGGCAGGTCGAGGCTGCGGCGCACCCGCTGGAACGCGGGCCTGACCGTCCGGAACGCCAGCGCGAACGTCGCCACCCCGATCGGGACATTGATCAGGTAGATCCACCCCCAGTGCAGGTGCTCGCTGATGAAGCCGCCCGTGATCGGGCCGAGCGCCATCGACAGCGCTCCGGAGGCGCTCCAGATCCCGACCGCCCGGCCGCGCTCGGCGGGGTCGGGGAAGATCTGGCCGATCAGGGCCAGGGCGGTGGGCGTGAGCAGCGCCGCCCCGACGCCCTGCA
This sequence comes from Nonomuraea aridisoli, assembly GCF_003236395.1. GTDB lineage: Bacteria > Actinomycetota > Actinomycetes > Streptosporangiales > Streptosporangiaceae > Nonomuraea > Nonomuraea aridisoli. Next base: position 4,879 of record NZ_POUD01000165.1, read on the forward strand.
CCGCCCGCGCGGCGACCAGCGTGCCGCCCGACTCGGCCAGCCCGGCGGCCAGCGACGCCAGCGTGAAGACCGCCAGCCCGCCCAGGAACGTCCTGCGCGCGCCGAACACGTCCGCCAGCCGCCCGCCGACCAGCATGAGCCCGGCGAACACGAGGATGTACGAGCTCACGACCCACTCCAGCCCCGAGATCGTCAGCCCCAGGTCACGCTGGATGGTGGGCAACGCCACGTTGCCCACGTTGTTGTCGAGATAAGTCATGAAAGTTCCCGCGGTAACCGCGCCCAACGCCCACCAGCGCACGCCTGCCTCCTATACGCCGTACTTGTACGTCGTATAGTTCATGTACGCCGTATAGTTGTCAACCGTGGTGACTCCTCCGCTCCCCGAAGGGGGCGGTTTCTCGCTAGGCCGCCTCCGCGGCTTCACGAAGGGCACGTGGAGCGGCCCGTCTGGTCATGCCGGCGATCCGAAGGTCCTCGTGCACGATGAGGTGGTATCTCCGGACCAGGGCCAGAGCGGTCTTGTGCGCGTGGTCCAGCCGCTGCCTGCGCATCTTGGTGTGCAGGGCCGCGAGCCGGATGACGGCCTTGCGACGGCGTCCGGAGCCTCGCTGTTTCCTGGCGAGCGCCTGTTGGGCGATGGCCAGCCGCTGCGCGGACGCCCTCGACCAGCGCGCGTTGGCGAGGTGGTCTCCGTCGGAGGTGGTGATCAGCGAGACCACGCCCAGGTCGATCCCCGCGACGGCATCCGTGGAGGGCAAGGGCTCGGCGGGGACGTCCTCGCACGACAGCACGACGTACCAGCGCTCGCGCTCCCTCTTGACCGCGATGGTCTTCACCCGGCCCCGCACCGGACGATGCTGGTGAACGCGGACATGCCCAATGCCCTGCAGACAGACGAAGGCGGCGCTCGGGTGCTCGGGCCGGGAGTCCCATCGGCAGCCGTCGCCGTCCTTGGGCCATTCGACGGTGTGAAACCGGCCCCGCCCCTTGAACCGTGGATAACCGGGTTTCGCCCCGGCGGCGACTCGGCGAAAGAAGGCGGTGAACCCTCTGTCCAGGCGGCGCAGGGTGGCCTGCTGGGACGAGAACGACCAGCGTCCCTGGCCCTCTTCGTCGTCGGCGCGGATGTGTTTCAACTCGGCCGACTGGTCGCCGTAGCGGATGGTGGCGCCCGCCCTCGCGTACGCTGTGCGCCGATGTTCGAGCGCCGCGTTGTAGAGCTGCCGATGGTCCTCGACGCAGACGGCGAGTGCACGTGCCTGCCTGCGTGTGGGGCGCAGGAGGAATGTGAACGACCTACGCACACCGGCCTCCTCACGTTCTGTGATGGAGCCGTCACGATACCGGCTCGCACTGACACAATCCGAAGGGAGGGAGCGCGGATTCCTCTTCCGTCTCGAGCAGCACTCCGCGCGACCGTGATGGGAAAGCTGACCGCGGGGATGATCGCTGAGCGGGCTCTGGAGATCGGGGACGCCGAAGGGCTGGACGCGGTGACCATCCGGCGTCTGGCCGGCGACCTGGGTGTGACGCCGATGGCGCTCTACTGGCACTACAAGAACAAGGAGCAGCTGCTCATCGGCATGGCCGACCACCTGATCGGCGGGTTCGCGCCCGAGCCGGCCGACGAGCGGCCCTGGCAGGAGCAGTTGCGCGACCTGACCCAGGGGCTGGTCAGGACGTTGCGCGCGCATCCGTGCGCCAAGGACGTGATCGAGCAGATCGACGCGGTCGAGGTGCCCAACTTCCTGGCGGTCTGGGACCTGGCGCTCGGGCTGGCCCGTGGCGCGGGGTTCAGCGCGGAGGAGAGCTGCCTGATCACCAAATACCTGCTGCAGAGCGCCATCGCCATCGCCGACGCCCCCGTCCACCACCAGGCCGGGCGCTCCGACGAGGAAGTCGCGCGGCTCGTGCGGGCCAAGCGGCTCGGCCTGGAGACGCTGCCCGCCGAGCGTTACCCGCACCTGGTGGAGATGGCGGGCCCGCTGGTGGGCGCGATCTCGCCGGAGGTGTACGACACGTTCGGCGTCGATCTCGTGCTGGCCGGCATCGAGGCGCTGGCGGCCGAACGCTAGAGTCCCGGTTCGTGACCTTCGAGCTGATCTGCGAGATCGAACCCCCGACCAAGCCCGATCTGAAGCGCGTACGCCACCAGATCGGCACGCTGACCACGATCGCGGACGCGTTCCTCATCCCGGACAACCACATCGGCCGCGCCACGGTCTCCAGCGTGGCGGTGGCGCACGAGGTCGAGGCGATGGGCGGGCGCGGCATCGCCTGTCTCAACTCGCGCGACCGCAACCTGCTCGGCTTCCGCCGCGACCTGCTGACGGCGGCGGCGTACGGCGTGGATCAGTTCCTCTTCGTGTACGGCGACAAGCCGACGAGCGGCAACCGGACGAGCGACCTGACGGTGCGGTCGATGATCGAGGAGGCGCGGGAGTTCTCGCCGGAGTTCCGCCTCGGGGCGGCCGCCGCGCTGCGGCCGGTGCCGGCCTGGAAGCGTACCGCCGACTTCCTGTTCTCCCAGGTCAGCTTCTCGGTGGAGGCGCAGTTGCGGTGGCGGGAGGCCCACCCGGTCGACATGCCGGTCTACGCCGGCGTGATGGTGCTGGCCAGCGCGAACCACGCGCGTGGCCTGGCCGCCGCCATCCCCGACATCGACATCCCGGGCGAGCTGGTGGAGAAGGTGGCCGCCGACCGGATGGCGGGCGTGGAGGCGGCCTGCGAGCAGGTTCTCGCGCTGCGCGACTCGGGGGCGTTCGCCGGGGTGCATCTCGTCCCGGTCGCGCGCTACCGCGACGTGGAGTCCCGGCTGGCCGGCACCCTCTGAGAGCGGGCGAACGCCGCCAGCACCGCCCCGGCCACGGCCACGGCGAAGAGCACCCCGTACGCCCGCTGGAACCCGCCCATCAGCTGCTCCACGGCGACCGGTGACAACTTGGACAGCGTGCCCGCGTACACCTGGGCGCGCAGCTCGGGGCTGACGGAGGCCGACAGCACGCTGAGCGACAGGCCGACGCTGATCACCATGCCGACGTTCATGACCATGACGCGGAAGCCGTTGACCACGCCGAGGCTCCCGGCCGGCAGCGCCTGCATGACCTGGGTGGTGTTGCCGGTGAGGAACGTTCCGCTGCCGCAGCCGGCCACGAAGAGCCCGATCGCGATCACCCAGTACGGCGTCGCCGGGTCGGCCGTCAGCATGAGCGTGCCGAGCCCGGCGGCGCTCAGCGTCGCCCCGCCGATCGACAGCGCGTACGGCGACACCCACCGCCCCAGCACGCCGACCAGCGGCGAGGCCAGCCCGAGCCCGATCGGCACGGGCAGCACGCTCAGCCCGGCCTCGAAGGCGTCCACGCCGCGGGCCGCCTGGAAGTACAGCGCCACCACCAGCACCAGCGCCGAGCGCGCGAGGGAGTTGCAGAAGGACGCGAGGTTGGCGCAGGCCAGCAGCCGCCCGGCGAACAGCTGCAGCCTCATCACGGGGTTCGGCGCCCGCCGCTCGACCAGGACGATCAGCGGCAGCAGCGCCAGGAAGACCCCCGCCCCGGCCAGCACGACGGGGCTGGTCAGGCCGCCCGTGCCGGTCTCGTTCAGGGCCAGCAGCGCCGCGGACATCGCGGTGAAGAGCAGGATGTTGCCGAGCGCGTCCACCGGCTCCTTGGGCTGCCTGGGCATCTTGCGCAGGACGATCGCGCCGACGACGAGCGCGACGAGCCCGGCGGGCACGTTCACCCAGAAGATCCACTGCCAGCCGGCGGTCTCCGCGATCAGGCCGCCCACGGTGGGCCCGGCCAGTTGCGCGACCGACATCACGCCGAAGTAGACGCCCATGCCCTGGCTGAGCTTCTCCGGCGGGAACGCGTCGGTGATGATCACGGTGCCGTTCGCGAGGATCATCGCCGCGCCGACGGCCTGCAGCACGCGCATCGCGATGAGGAACCACACGTCCGGCGACAGACCCGCCAGCAGCGAGGCCACGGTGAACAGGGCGAACCCGGCGAGGTAGACCTCCCGTCGCCCGAGCAGGTCGGCCACGCGGCCGAAGAACACCACGCTGGCGGTGTTCACCAGCAGGAACGACAGCAGGATCCAGCTCGACTGCATCGCGTCGGCGTGGAAGTGCCGCACGACCGTCGGTAACGCGACGTTGAGCGTGCTGCCGGCGATGCCGATGAGGACGAGGCCCAGGCTGGTGACGGCGCAGACCTGCCAGGCGTAGCGGAGGTTGCTGCCTTCTCGGGGGGTGACCGCGACCATGACCTCCACTATGACGTACGACGTACGTCCGATTTGTGACGGGGGTTACCTGGCGCGTCTGCGCAGGCCCTCGACGTCGTGGATGACGACGCGGCGGCGGCCGGTCTCGATCAGGCCGCGGTCGCGCAGCATGCGCAGCGCCTTGCTGACCGCCTCACGGGAGGAGCCCGTCCAGCCGGCCAGCTCGTCCTGCGACAGGGGCAGCGCCACGCGCACGCCGGCGCTGGTCTGCTCTCCGTAGCGCTCGGCCAGCTCCAGCAGCCGCGTGGCCACCCGGCCGGCGGTGTCGTACGCGCCGTACTCGATGCGTTTGCGGTCGGCGTCGCGCAGCCGGAAGCTGACGTGCTGCATGAGGAGGACGGCGATTCTCCCATGGGATTCGAGGAAGGTCGCGAAGTCGCGCACCACGATGCCGGAGATCGGCTCCAACGCGGTCACCGTGGCGGAACGCGGCGAGCCGTCGATGGCCGACAGCTCCCCGAGGATGCCGCCGGGGCCGCGTACGGCGAGCACGACCTCGGTGCCGCTGTCGGTGTGGGAGGAGACCTTTACCCGCCCCTCCAGCAACACGAGCACCCAGTCGGACGTGTCTCCCTCGTTGATGACGGTCGCGCCCCGATCCCACTTGCGCAGCCGTCCGGCCGCGCGCACGGCCTCGACCTCCTCGGCGGTCAGCAGGGACAGGAACTCTCCGGGCTCTGAAACCATGCGCCCGATTATGACGCTTTGTGTGTTGCTCTTTTATTGCAGGTCGGTCAGAACGTACGCGGTGACGAGCTCCGCCTTGCCTTTCAGGCTCAGCGGTCCCAGAGGCTTCACCTTCGCGCCATCGCCGAGTTGCCGCAGCGTCGTCTCGCCGATGACGACCGTGCCGGGCTCGGCGATGCCCTGGAGGCGGGCGGCCACGTTCACGCAGTCGCCCATCGCGTTGAAGCCGCGCAGCTCGGGGCTGCCGATGTTGCCGACCAGCGCCGGGCCGGTGTTGACGCCGACGCGGAACGTCGGCCACTCGACGCCGTCCTCGCGCTTCCAGGCCATCTCCTCGGCCACCTCGGCGGCGGCCCGCTGCATCTCCAGCGCCGCCCGGCAGGCCGCCTGCGCGTGCCCGGCCTGCGTGGCGGGCGCGTTGAACAGGGCGAGCAGCGCGTCGCCGACGAACTGCACGATCGTGCCGCCGTTGTTGAGGATGCAGGGCACGGCGGCCGTGTGGTAGCGGTTGAGCATCTCCACGATCTCGCCGGGCGAGACCTTCTCGGAGAACGTCGTGAAGCCCTTGAGGTCGGCGAAGAGCGCGGTCAGCTCCTTCAGCTGGCCGCCCAGCTCGGCCTGCGAGGGGTCGGCGAGCAGCGCGTGCGCGACGTCGGGCGACATGTACTGGTGGAAGAGGGTGTCCAGCTCGCGGTAGAGCCGGGCGTTCTCCAGCGAGATCGACAGCTGCCCGGCCAGCGTCGAGGCCAGGGCCTCGTCCTGGCGGGTGCCGCCCACGGGCACCTCCAGCACGCCGGCCAGGTTGCCCTTGACGGTGAGCGGGAAGGCCAGCAGCCCGTCACGGCGGATCGGGTTGCCGTCGGCGAACGTGTACTCGCGCGAGCCGACCTGGGTCTTGCCGTCGGACACCAGCGCGATCTTGACGTCCCCGTACGCCTGCCGCACCCGGTCCAGTGAGGTCGTCAGCAGCTCGTCCTCCGGCAGGCCGACCCGGGTCTGGGCGCTCACCTCGACCAGCGCGGCCAGCCGTTGGGACAGCTCGCGCTCCTGGGCCAGCGCCTCGCCCGCCCGGTCGAGCACCGCGACCTGGCCCTCGTTGAGCCGGAACTTGCCGGACAACCGGGCCGCGGCGAGCGGCTCGCCCCGGCGTACGTGCTCGACCATCTCCTCCAGGGCCTGGTCGTAGTCGCGGCGGATGCGCGCCACGGTGCCCGACAGCGCCACCGAGTCGAACAGCCCGGCGCTGGACCCCTCGCGCCTGAACTGCAGGTACGCGCTGTAGGCCACGAACACGAAGGCCAGCGTGAGCAGGATGTGCCACTCCCACCACGACAGGTGCCAGTTGAGCTGCGACATGCCCGCGATCATCGCCTCGGCCAGCAGCGCGTACGCGGTGAGCAGGCTGACCAGCATGGCCGACGGGCGCCGCCGGTGCAGCAGGAACATCATCACGCTCGCCGCCGCGAACAACACCAGCCCTGGCACCGACACCCACGCCAGCCAGTTGATGGGCGAGATATCGGGCGGCGCGCTGAGCGGTGTCAGCCCGGGCAGCAGCGACGCGACGCCCCAGAGCACCATGAACGCGACGAGCACGGCGCGGATGATGCTCTGCGCGTCCAGCACGGCCTTGGCGGCCCGCTCACCGAGCGGCAGCGCCGAGGCGAACGCGAACACCGCCGCGATCGACAGCCCCACCTGGTGGTCCAGGTCGAACCCGATCGAGCCGGCCGGCAGGATGATCTTCGGGGTGGCGAGCCCGTGCAGGAACAGGAACCCTGCGCTGCTCAGGAAGACCATGGACACGAGGAACAGCCGCGCGTCCTGCCGCTGCCGCGCGGTCTCGCTGACGAGGAAGCCGAGCACCACGCTGATCCCGGCGACGGCCAGGATCATCCAGAAGTGGCTGGGATTGTGCTGCCAGACGACGTTGATGTCCGGCTGCGCCAGCAGCAGCCAGAGGCCCAGCAGCGGCAGGCTCAGGTGGATGACCCAGACGGCGCCGCGCACGGGTTGGGTGGCCGGCGGCAGATATGGAGCTTGATCAGGGGTTGGCACAGACTTGATTATCCCTGGTACCAACTTGTTACCAACGCGTACTTTTACTCATTAAGTGGCTAATAGCTGGTCAAATTGCAACGCCGTCAACGGCGAAGGCCGGCACGGAGACTCCGTGCCGGCCCCACCGCCGATCGTCAGCCGAACAGCGCCGGCAGCGCCGCCGAGTGCGTCTCCCGCAGCTCCTCGACCGGCACCTCGAAGAGGTCCTTGACCACCAGCGACGTGCCGCCGGTGACGCCGAGCCCGTAGCAGGGCACCTCGTGGCGCGCGCACAGCGCGGCGAACTCGTCGTACGCCTCCGGCCGCACCGCGACCAGCGCCCGCGCCGCCGACTCGCTGAACAGGTCGGTGAACGCGTCACCGCACAGCTCCACCGAGGCCCCGACGCCCCGCGCCAGGCAGGACTCGGCGAGCGCGACGGCGAGCCCGCCGTCGGACAGGTCGTGGGAGCCCTCCAGCAGGCCGCGCCGGGCCGCCTCGACGAGCACGGTCGCGAGCGCCTGCTCCGCCTCCAGGTCGGCCTGCGGCGGCAGCCCGCCCAGGTGACGGTGGGCGACGTGGGCCCACTCCGAGCCGCCGAACTCCTCGTGGGTGTCGCCCAGCAGCACCACGCGCAGCCCCTCGGCGACGAACCCCGTCGGCACCCGCTTGGCCACGTCGTCGATGACGCCGAGCACGCCCACGACCGGGGTCGGGTTGATGGCCGTCGAGCCCGTCTGGTTGTAGAAGGAGACGTTGCCGCCGGTCACCGGCACGCCGAGCGCCTTGCAGGCGTCGGCCAGCCCGCGCGTGGCCTCGGCGAACTGCCACATGACCTCCGGGTCCTCGGGCGAGCCGAAGTTGAGGCAGTTGGTGACGGCGAGCGGCTTGGCCCCGGTCACGGCCACGTTCCGGTACGCCTCCGCCAGCGCCAGCTGCGCCCCCGCGTACGGGTCGAGCTTGGCGTAGCGGCCGTTGCCGTCGGTGGCCAGCGCGATGCCGCGGGTCGTCGGCTCGGCCCCGGCGATGGCCTCGGAGATCCGCAACATGCCCGAGTCGGCCGGCTGCGCCAGCACGGTGTTGGAGCGGACGTAGCGGTCGTACTGGGAGGTCACCCACTCCTTGGAGGCCAGGTTGGGCGAGCCGAGCAGCTTCAGCAGCGTCGCCCGGAGGTCGGCGGGGCGCTCCAGCCGGTCGGGCGTGTCGGCGTTGAGGGCGGCCTGCCCCGCGGGCTCGTGGAACGGCCGCTCGTAGACCGGGCCCTCGTCGGCCGCGGTGCCCGGCGGGATGTCGACGATGACCTCGCCGTCCCACGTCATCACCAGGCGGCCGGTGTCGGTCACCTCGCCGATGACGGTGGCCGGGACGTCCCACCTGGCGCAGATCTCCATGAACGCCGGGATGTCGTCGGGCCGGACCACGGCCATCATCCGCTCCTGCGACTCGCTCATGAGGATCTCCTCGGGCCTGAGCGAGGGGTCGCGGAGCGGGACGAGGTTGAGGTCGACGGTCATGCCGCCCGTGCCCTTGGCGGCCAGCTCGGTGGTGGCGCAGGAGACGCCGGCCGCGCCGAGGTCCTGGATGCCGACGACCACGTCGGCGGCGTACAGCTCCAGGCAGCACTCGATGAGCAGCTTCTCCATGAACGGGTCGCCCACCTGCACGGCGGGCCGCTTGGCCTGCGACTCGTCCTCGAACGTGGCACTGGCCAGCACGGACGCGCCGCCGATGCCGTCGGGGCCGGTGGAGGCGCCGAACAGCACGACCTTGTTGCCCGGCCCCGGCGCGGTGGCGAGCTTGATCTGGTCCTTGCGGAGCAGGCCGACGCACAGGGCGTTGACCAGCGGGTTGCCGATGTAGCAGGGGTCGAAGACGACCTCGCCGCCGATGTTGGGCAGGCCCAGGCAGTTTCCGTAGTGGCTGATGCCCTCGACCACGCCGGGCAGCACCCGGCGGGTGTCGACCGCGTCGGCCGCGCCGAAGCGCAACGAGTCCATCACCGCGATCGGGCGGGCGCCCATCGACATGATGTCGCGCACGATCCCGCCGACGCCGGTGGCCGCGCCCTGGTGCGGCTCGACGTAGGACGGGTGGTTGTGCGACTCGATCTTGAACGTGGCCGCCCAGCCGTCGCCGATGTCGACCACGCCGGCGTTCTCGCCCATGCCCACGAGCAGCGCCTCGGACTTGGGCGCCTTGGTGGCGAACTGCTTCAGGTGCACCTTGGACGATTTGTACGAGCAGTGCTCGGACCACATGACGCTGTAGATGGCCAGCTCCGCCCCGGTCGGACGGCGGCCCAGGATCTCTTTGACCCGGTCGTACTCGTCCTGCTTCATCCCCAGCTCGGCGAAGGGCATCGGCTCGTCGGGCGTCTCGGCCGCCCGCTGCACGCTGTCGGTCATCCGCCCTCCTACGTCGGTCGGACGACCGACTTCGTCGCCGTGTTCTCCAGGTCGCTCGCTGCGCTCGCTCATGCGTTCACCAGGTTCTTGAGGATCGACGTGAAGAAGCCCAGGCCGTCGGTGCTCGGGGCGCCGACCAGCTCTTCCACCGCGTGCTCGGGGTGGGGCATGAGGCCGACGACGTTGCCGGCCTCGTTGCGGATGCCGGCGATGTCGTTGAGCGAGCCGTTGGGGTTGCCGCCGAGGTAGCGCACCACGACGTGGTCGCCGGCCTCCAGCGCGGCCAGGGTGTCGGCGTCGGCGACGTAGCGGCCCTCGCCGTGCTTGACCGGCAGCACGATCTCCTGGCCGGCCGCGAACGTGTTGGTCCACGCGGTGGCGGTCTGCTCGACCCGCAACCTCTGGTCGCGGCAGACGTAGTGGAGCGAGGCGTTACGGGTCAGCGCGCCGGGCAGCAGGTGCGCCTCGCACAGGATCTGGAAGCCGTTGCACGTGCCGATCACCGGCAGCCCGGCCTTGGCGGCCGGCACGATCTCCTCCATGAGCGGCGCGAACCGCGAGATGGCGCCGCAACGCAGGTAGTCGCCGTAGGAGAAGCCGCCGGGCAGGAAGACGGCGTCGACCCCCTTCAGGTCGCGGTCGGCGTGCCACAGCGGAACCGCCTGCGCGCCCACGAGGCGAACGGCTCTGGCGGCGTCCTGGTCGTCGAGAGTTCCTGGAAACGTGACTACGCCCACACGGGCAGCGCTCATGACAGTCGTCCCCTCCGAGGATGCGCGCGCACGCGCCACCGTCACTTCGGGGTGGACGGTGGTCAGCGGCGGTGTAATCAGCCTAACGGGTGCTGCCAGGTGGTCCGCATCGGCTCATGGGCCGTACGGACGCGCAGGTCAGAGCGGGCGGCAGGTCAGACGGCGGCCAGCTCGCGGGGACGGGCGTCGGCCTCGTCGTCCCAGGCGAGCAGCTTGCGCAGGTGGACCGTGGTGCCCCGGCCGGGCGTGACGCCGAAGGAGATCTCGTCGACCACCGAACGCATGATGAGCAGGCCGCGGCCGTTCTCGGTGTCGGGAGGCGGGAAGCAGGGCGGCATCGTCGGGACGCCGTCGCCGTTGTCGGCGACGCGGACGTCGCACTGGCCGTAGCCGATCGACGCGGACACCTCGTAGCGGTTGGCCGGCCCTCCGTGCCGGACCGCGTTGGAGCAAGCCTCGGAAACGGCGAGCAGCATGTCGGCGATGCACGTCTCGCTCACGTTGAGTGAACGCATCGCGTCGCCCAGCACCCGCCTGACCATCGGTATGCCGATCGCATCCCGAGGCAGTGCCAACGAGAACTCAATATCCACCGGACTCCTCCGGGCTCCGGAATGTCACCTGGAGTAGGTTTCCCTGTGAAATTGGGGCTAACCGCAAAATCACGTTGTTGTTATTTAGTGTTGGCACGCCCGTGGGATTGTGGCACGTCCGAACCCCACTTTAACCCCCCAGGGGGAAACCAGGGCCCCAAATGTGACTTCTACCCCTCAACCCGGACGCTGTAGTCCTCAATCACGGTGTTCGCCAAGAGTGTCTCCGCCATCTTGCGCACCTCGGCGAGAGCCGCCTCGTCGGCGGCGCCCTCGAGCTCGATCTCGAAGCGCTTGCCCTGGCGTACGGAGGAGACGCCGGAGAAGCCGAGCCGGGGCAGCGCCCTGGCGATGGCCTGGCCCTGCGGGTCGAGGATCTCGGGCTTCAGCATGACGTCCACGATGACGCGGGCCACGTGCGTTCCTCCTGGGAGCGAGCGGGGTGATGGGAAAGACAGCCTACCGGCGCCGAACGGCGTCCTGACGGCGCGTGTGGCCGACGACACAACGGGAACGGGGAGGACATGGGGCTTGCGCACCGGGCTGTGATGTCTGCCACGATGGCCCCGAACGCGTACGAATCAACACCTCCCGGTTCGTCGCAGAGGAGGCCTGGTTAAGGTGGCAACCCCATCGAGACCGGCCCTGACCAGCAGGAGTGGCACGTGACGATCGACGCCTCTCGTGGTGCCGAGGCACCTCCGGATCTCGTCCAGCTGCTCACCCCCGAGGGTGAGCGGGTCGAGCATCCCGACTACGACATCGACCTGACGCCGGAAGAGGTGCGGTCGCTCTATCGCGACCTGGTGCTCGTCCGGCGCATCGACCTGGAGGCCGTGGCGCTGCAACGCCAGGGCGAGCTGGGCATCTGGGCCTCGCTGCTGGGTCAGGAGGCGGCCCAGATCGGTTCGGGCCGCGCGCTGACCGACGCCGACATGGCCTTCCCCACCTACCGCGAGCACGGCGTGGCCTGGTGCCGCGACGTCGACCCGGTGAAGCTGCTCGGATTGTTCAGGGGCGTCAACCACGGCGGGTGGGACCCGAAGGAGCACAATTTCCACCTCTACACGATCGTGATCGGCAGCCAGACGTTGCACGCGGTCGGCTACGCGATGGGCATCCAGCGCGACGACGCCAACGCGGCGACCATCGTCTACTTCGGCGACGGCGCGACCTCGCAGGGCGACGTCAACGAGTCGTTCATCTGGGCCAGCGTGTTCAACGCGCCCATCGTGTTCTTCTGCCAGAACAACCAGTGGGCCATCTCCGAGCCGCTGGAGAAGCAGACCCGCATCCCCCTCTACCGCCGCGCCTCAGGCTTCGGCTTCCCCGGCATCCGCGTCGACGGCAACGACGTGTTCGCCTGCCTGGCGGTGACCCGCAAGGCGCTCGAAGCGGCCCGCACCGGGCAGGGGCCGACGCTCGTCGAGGCGTTCACGTACCGGATGGGCGCCCACACCACCACCGACGACCCGACCCGTTACCGGGTGGCCAGCGAGCTGGAGGCGTGGAAGCTCAAGGACCCGATCGAGCGGGTCAAGGCGTACCTGTTCAAGAACGAGCACGCCGACCAGGCGTTCTTCGACTCCGTGGCGGCCGAGGCCGACCAGCTCGGCGCCGACCTGCGCCGGCGCTGCCTGGCGATGCCCGACCCCGGTCCGCTCGCCATCTTCGACCACGTCTACAGCGAGCCCCACGCGCTGATGGAGCAGGAGCGCGCCCAGTTCGCCGCGTACTTGGAGGGGTTCCGGGCATGACGACGATGAGCCTGTCCAAGGCGCTCAACGAGGGCATGCGCAAGGCCATGGAGGACGACCCCAAGGTCCTCATCATGGGCGAGGACGTCGGCAAGCTGGGCGGCGTCTTCCGCGTCACCGACGGGCTGCAGAAGGACTTCGGCGAGGACCGCGTGATCGACACGCCGCTGGCCGAGTCGGGCATCATCGGCACGGCGATCGGCCTGGCGCTGCGCGGTTACCGGCCGGTGTGCGAGATCCAGTTCGACGGGTTCGTCTTCCCGGCGGCCGACCAGATCATCACGCAGCTGGCCAAGATGCCGATGCGCTCGCTCGGCGCGATCAAGCTGCCGGTCGTCGTCCGCATCCCGTGCGGCGGCGGCATCGGCGCGGTCGAGCACCACAGCGAGTCGCCGGAGGCGTACTTCACGCACACGGCCGGGCTGCGGGTGGTGGCCTGCTCCAACCCGGTCGACGCGTACACGATGATCCAGCAGGCGATCCGCAGCGACGACCCGGTGATCTTCTTCGAGCCCAAGCGCCGCTACTGGGAGAAGGCGGACGTCGACACCTCCTCCACCGACTGGTGGACGCCGCTGCACGCGGCCAGGACCGTACGCCAGGGGTCCGACGTCACGCTGCTGGCCTACGGGCCGATGGTGAAGACGTGCCTGGAGGCGGCCGCGGCGGCCGAGGAGGACGGGCGTTCGCTGGAGGTGATCGACCTGCGCTCGCTCAACCCGCTGGACGAGCCCGCGGTCATGGACTCCGTACGCCGGACCGGGCGGGTCGTGGTCGTGCACGAGGCGCCGGTCAACAGCGGCTTCGGCGCGGAGCTCGCGGCCAGGATCACCGAGCGGTGCTTCTACCACCTGGAGGCGCCGGTGCTGCGCGTCGGCGGCTTCTCGACCCCCTACCCCCCGTCGAAGCTGGAGGAGCACTACCTGCCCGACCTGGACCGGGTGCTCGACGCGGTCGACCGGACCTTCGGTTACTGAGGGGAGTGCGATGCGACGCGAGTTCAAACTCCCCGACGTCGGCGAGGGCCTGACGGAGGCGGAGATCGTCCGCTGGCACGTCAAGGCGGGCGACGAGGTCAAGGTCAACCAGATCGTCGTGGAGATCGAGACGGCGAAGTCCATCGTCGAGCTCCCCATCCCGTGGGACGGCGTGGTCGCCGGCCTGCTGGCGGAGGAGGGCCGCACGGTCGAGGTGGGCGTGCCGATCATCGCCGTGGACACGGCGGAGCCGGGCGGCGAGCCCGCGCCCCCGTCGGCCGAGGACGCCGAGAAGATGGTGCCCAACCCGCCCGAGGAGGGCGCGGTGGAGCCCGGCGCCCACGGCAGCCCGGCGCCCAAGGAGGAGCGCCAGGCGGTCCTGGTCGGCTACGGCGTCAAGACCGGGGCCACCAGGCGCCGCCCGCGCAAGGAGCCGCCGTCGCGCGGCATCCCGGCCAACCCGGTGGCCAACCCGTCGCGGGTCGAGGTGGACGGCCCGCCGTCGGCGGCCCCCGCGGCGCCTGAGGCTGCCGCGCCGCCGCGGCGTCCCGCCGTCCTGGCCAAACCTCCGGTACGCAAGCTGGCCAAGGACCTCGGCGTCGACCTGTCGACGGTCACGGGCACCGGCCCCGAGGGCTCGATCACCCGCGAGGACGTGCACGCCGCCGCGGCGCCGCGGCCGGTCGCCGCGCGGCCGCAGGAGGGGGAGGAGCGCATCCCGGTCAAGGGCGTGCGCAAGATGACCGCCCAGGCCATGGTGGCCAGCGCGTTCACCGCCCCTCATGTGAGCACGTGGCTGCAGGTGGACATGACCGAGACGATGGAGGCGGTGCGGCGGCTGCGCGCCCTGCCCGACTTCGCCGAGGTCAAGGTCTCGCCGCTGCTGCTGGTGGCCAAGGCGGTGCTGACCGCGGTGCGCCGCCACCCGATGATCAACTCCTCGTGGGACGAGGCGGCCCAGGAGATCGTGGTCAAGCACCACGTGAACCTCGGCATCGCCGCCGCCACCCCGCGCGGCCTGGTGGTGCCCAACGTCAAGAACGCCCACACCCTGGCGCTGCCGCAGCTCGCGGCGGCGCTGGCCGAGCTCACCGAGACGGCCAGGGCCGGCCGCACGCAGCCGGCGGAGATGTCCGGCGGCACGATCACCATCACCAACATCGGCGTGTTCGGCGTCGACGGCGGCACCCCGATCCTCAACCCGGGCGAGTCGGCCATCCTCGGCTTCGGCCAGGTCAGGGACATGCCGTGGGTGGTCGACGGCGAGCTCGCGGTGCGCAAGGTGGCCACCCTGTCGCTCTCGTTCGACCACCGGATCGTCGACGGCGACCTCGGCTCGTCGTTCCTGCGCGACGTCGGCGCCATGCTGGAGGATCCCCTCCGCATGCTCGCCTGGAGCTGAATGCGGCGGCCGCCGGGAGGACCCCTCCCCCGGCGGCCGCCGTGGCGGGACACCCGCACCCACTCATGCCAGAGCGGCCGGACCCGCCCTCAGATACATCGATAAAGTGACCGGCATGATCCGCCACATCGCGATGTTCACCTGGACCGCAGAGGCCACCGACGAGCAGAAGGCCGCCGTGGCCGCCGCGCTCCACGAGCTGCCCGGCCTCATCCCGCAGATCCGCTCCTTCACCGCCGCCCCTGACGCGGGCATCAGCCAGGGCAACTACGACTTCGCGGTGGTGGCCGACTTCGACAACGCCGACGACTTCCTCGTCTACCGCGACGACCCCCGGCACCAGGCCGTCATCGCCGAGCGCATCAGGCCGATCCTCGCCTCGCGCGCCGCCGCGCAGCTGAGCCTCTAGATCCAACGCCGTTCAGTTAAGGACGAAGGCGGTTCGTCAAGACCGGTGAACGAAGCAGCGGAGCCGCTGTAGAAGAGGTCTGTCACTCCAAGACATCCTCACTACAGGAGCTCCGCTGTTGGAACAGGT
>NZ_POUD01000166.1 GCF_003236395.1 Nonomuraea aridisoli
GTGCGGTGGGGTGTGGTCGGCGTCGTCGACCCGCATCAGGCCGAGACCTCCTTGATCTCCGAGGTGGGGTCGAGCGCGCCGAGCACGAGGTCGACGACGAGGTTCACGACCAGGACGATGGCGCCGTAGACGAGGATCACGGCCTGGGCGACCGGATAGTCCTTCTGCGTGATCGACTCGACGATCTTCTGGCCGAGACCGGGCCAGGCGAAGACGTACTCCACCAGGACGCTGCCGGCGATCAGCGAGCTCAGCAGCAGGCCGCCCACGGTCAGGGTCGCCGTGAGCGTGTTGGGCAGCACGTGGCGCAGGTGCAGGCGGAGCGCGGGCAGGCGCTTGGCGCGGGCCAGCCGGACGTAGTCGGTGCCGAGCTCGCGCAGCGTCTCCACCCGGGTGATGCGGGCGATCATCGCGATCGACCCGATCGACAGGGCCAGCACGGGCAGCACGTACGTGACGGGGCCCTCCTTGCCGGCGGGCGGGAACCAGCCGAGGCCGACGGCCAGGACGGCGACCAGCGCGATCGAGTACAGGAACTCCGGGATCGCCACGGCCGTGCCGGTGGCCGTGCCGAAGGCCAGCTCGGTGCCCCGGTTGCGGCCGTTCTCGGTGCGCACGGCGGCCCACATGCCGAGCGGCACCGCCACGAGCAGCGCCACGGCGGTGGCGAGCAGGGCGAGGGTCAGGGTGTTCGGCAGGCGGGCCGCGATGACGTCGCTGACCGGCTCACCGGTGAGGAACGACGTGCCGAAGTCGCCGGTCAGGACGTTGCCGACGTACGTGACGAACTGCTCCGGCAGCGGCCGGTCGAGACCGAGGGCGGCCGTGCGCGCCTCGACCAGCTCGATCGGCGCGGCCGGTCCGAGCGAGGCCCGGACGGGATCGCCCGGAATGAGGTGGATCATCGCGAACGACGCGATGAGCAGCACCGCCAGCGACACGGCGAACCGCACGATCCGGCGCGCGGCCGTGCGCAGCGCCCTGCGCACGGCCGTGCCGCCGGAGGTCCTGTCCGGGCGCGCCGCGACGGTGCCTGCCGGGATCTCAGGCGGGCGCGCGCCCGTCAGGGGATCACTCACTCACCCTCCTTGCGTGAGGCGGATCGAGGTGGGCACCAGCGAGCCGGCCGTGGTGCGGAACGTGGCGCCCTTGCCGGCCAGGAGCACCGTGTTGTCCACGACGGGCACCAGGTCGGCGGCCTCGAACAGGGCCGACTCCGCTTCCAGCCACTTCGCGCAGGCCTCGGCGGAGGGCAGCTCGCCGGCCTCGGCCACGAGCTGCTCGTAGCGCTTGTTGGCCAGGTGGGCGAAGTTGGCTCCCTCGGGGGCGGACGGGCCGGACAGGAAGCCCACCAGCTGGCTCGGCAGGGTGACGCCGATCGGCAGCCAGACGACGTCCCAGTCCTGGGTGGAGTTGAGCGACTCCGACAGTTTGGTGTCGATGACGCCGTTGAGCTTCACCTCGACGCCGAGCTTCTTCCAGGCGGCGGCCATGTACTCGGCGGCGGCCTGGTTGCCCGGACCGCGGGTGGTGGCGTACATGTAGCGCAGGGTCAGCCGCTTGCCGTCCTTCGTCCGGACGCCGTCGGGGCCGGGCTTCCAGCCGGCCGCGTCGAGCGTGGCGGCCGCCGCGGCGGCGTCGAAGGCGGGGACGTGGCCGCTGACCGTGTCGCCCAGGCAGGGGCGGGGCTCCAGGACCAGGCCGGTGGGCGGCTTGCCGGTGCCGCTGGAGGCGATGCCGGCCAGCTCCTGGAGGTTGATCGCCTGGGTGAGGGCCTTGCGGACCTCGGGATCCTTGGCGGGGCGGTCGTCGCCCTGGTGGTAGAAGAACTGGCCGTTGCCGGCCGAGGGCGTCTGCTTGGTCACGCCCGGCGCGGCCTCGACGCGGGTGCGGTCGGGGCCGGTGAACAGGGCGCCGTTGAGCGAGCCGGCGACGAGCAGGTTGGCGGCGGTCTGCTCGTTCGGCACGACCTTCATCACCACCGTCTCGGGCAGCTCCTTGGCGGTGGCGCCGGCCGGGCCCCAGGTGTAGTCGCGCCGCACCTTGAACGTGTAGTGGTCACCCGGGACCGCCTCGGCGAGCTGGTACGGCCCGCTGCCGGAGGTCGCCCGCGCGATCGAGGCGCGGTCCTTCACCCCCTTGCCGCAGACGATGTACATCGACCGCGTGCTCTCCAGGATGAAGCTGAACGGCTGCGGCATGGACAGCGTCACGGTGCCGGCGGCGTCGTCGGCCTCCGCCTTCATGCCGGCGGGCACCAGCACCCCGTAGACGGGCGACTTGGAGGCGGGGTCGGCGATGTAATTGACGTTGTCGGCCACGTTCGACGGGGTCACCGGGGAGCCGTCGGAGCAGGTGACGCCCTTGCGCAGGGTGAAGGTGACCGAGTCGGGCTTGACGTCCCACTTCTCGGCCAGCGCGGGGACGATCTTCCCGTCCTCTCCGACGGCCACGAGCGTGTCGTACGCGACGGCGAGCACGTTGTTGGTGACCGACAACACGCCCTGGGCCGGGTCGAGGACGCCGGGGTCGGCGGGGATGGCATAGGTGAAGGTGCCGCCGGTGACCGGGCCGGCCTGCTGCTCCGGGCCGCCCGACGTGCCTCCGCACGCGGCCGTGAGCAGGGCCAGCCCGGCGAGGGCCGCGACTGCGGGTTTTGTCATGGGGACTCCAGAAGCCTGGGGGGACGGCACAACCTTCCTGCCTGCGCAGATTCGGTGCTATGTGCCGGTACACGAAAAAGGCCGGCCTGTGTGGTGCTATCGGCCGAAGATCCGCATCTGCAGCATCACGGTGAGCCGGGCGTCGGGGTCGGACAGGTCGAGCCCGCTGATCTCGACCAGGCGTTTGAGCCGGTAGCGGAAGGTGTTGGCGTGCACGTGGACGCGCGCGCTGGCCACGTTCACGTCGCCGAAGGCGTCGAGGTAGGCCCGCAGGGTGGCGGCCAGCTCGGTGCCGTGCTCGGCGTCGTGCTCCAGCAGCCGCTGGTACGGCCCGGTCGGGGCCTGCTCCTCGGCGGCGGCCACGTCGGCGACCTGCAGCAGCAGCGACTCGAAGTGCACGTCGGTGTACCCGGCCGCCTGGCCGGTGGTGCCGCGGGCGCGCAGCACGCGCAGCGCCCGGTCGGCGTCGGCCCGGGACCTGGCCACCTGCGAGAGGTTGGCGGCCAGGCGGCCCACACCGATGTTGGCGGCGTGCCGGGGCCCGACCCTGGCCAGGAAGCTCTCGGCCACGCGCACCGCCCGCGCCTCCTCGTCGCCGACCGAGTGCAGCGGCAGCACGGCGTAGGCGATCGAGCCGACGGACGCGGCGGCGGCCTTCGGGTGGATGGCGGCCACGTGCAGCGCGAGCGCGTCGCAGAAGCGCTGCCGGTCGCTCTCGCCGCGCGCGGGGTCGGCGGCGGCGTCGTCGGTGAGCTGGGCGGCCAGCACGCACAGGCGGGTGGTGGCGATGCCGAGCCGTCCGGCGGCCTCGGGCGCGTCGGCGCCGCCGGCCAGCACGGTCGACAGCAGGTCGGCGCGCAGGCGCCGCTGGGTGTCGGCCCCGGCGCGCTCGCGCAGCAGCTGCAGCGCGACGATCTTGGCGGCGTCGGCGAGAGCCCGCCGCCGCTGCTCGCTGAGCGGCTCGCGCACGGCCACCCAGATCGAGCCGAGGATCTCGTCGCCGCTGCGCACGGCCACGGCCGTGCGGTTGATCACGCCCTCCTCGCCGAGCTCCATGTAGACGGGCTCGCGGCTCTGGTAGAGCTGCTTGAAGAAGCCGCGCTCGTCGAGCATGCGCAGGTAGCGCTCGGGCACCTGGCGGCCGAGCACGGTCTCGACGCGGCCCTGGTCGGCCTCGTCCTGCCGGCCCGAGAAGGCCAGCACCCGCGACGACCTGTCCTCGATCGTGACGGGCGCGTCGAGCAGCGCGCAGACGGCGTTGGCCAGCGAGAACAGGTCGCCCTGCGGGCCCTGACCGGGCTCGGCCAGGTCGCCCTCGGCCAGCAGCGAGCGCAGCAGCGCGGCGACCTGCGCCCAGGAGGCCGCCCGGGTGAGGGCGAGCACGGCCACGCCGGTCTCCAGGACGGTGGCGCGGACCTCCTCCTCCACGTCGACGGGCAGCTTCACGACGACGCCGGCGGCCTGGGGGGCGCGCCGGATCAGGGAGCAGATCTCCGCGGCCCCGCGGACGCCGACCGCGAGCACGATCCCGCCCGGCGGCACGATGAGCTCGTCGAGCGGGTCGAAGACGTGCACCCCGGTGACCTCGGCGTCGAGGTCGCCGGGCGAGGCGGCCACGTCGAGGACGGTGGTGCCGAGATCCTGCAGGATCCGTCCCAGGCTGGCGCGGGGGCGGTTCCTCATCCGCTCACCATAGTCCACGAAAACGGACATCAGCGTAGCTGCTCCACGGCCAGGCGGGCGGCGCGGCCGATGACGGCGTCGGCGTGGGGCAGGCGCTCCCTGATGACCTCGCTGCGCACGAAGACCGCGACGGCGTAGCGCCTGCCGTCGGGGTACTCCACGACGCCCGACTCGTTGCGCACGCCCCACAGGCTGCCGGTCTTGCCCGACACCTTGACCTCGTCGGGGAAGCCGGCGCTCAGCCGGTGCGGCCAGATCTGCTCGCCCATGAGCCTGCGCACCTCGGCGCACGCCTCGGGCGGGCCGGCCTCGTCGCGCCAGATGAGACCGAGCAGCGTGGTGATCTCACGCGAGGTCCCGGCGGTGGTGCGGGCCGGGTCGCGGACGGCCATCGTGCGCAGTTGTTCCTGCGTGGCGGCGTCCCAGTCGTCGCCGATGTCCTGCCTGACCTGGTCGAACAGCTCGGCACAGCCGCCGATGAGCCGGGTGCGGCGCAGCCCGAGCGCGGCGAGCGTGCCGTTGACCCGGTCGAGCCCCACGCGGCGCAGCAGGACGTCGGTCGCGGCGTTGTCGGACATGGTGATCATGAAGTGCGCCAGGTCGCGCAGCGTGAGCGACACGTCGTCCTGGCAGCCGGAGGTGCCGATGCCGCCGTCCTTGTCGGCGGAGGTGACGGTGAGCCGCTCGGTGCGGCCGATCTCGCCGGCCGCGGCCTGCCGGGCGTACTCCAGCGCGACCGCGATCTTGAAGACGGAGGCGAGCACCACGGGCTCGTCCGGGTCCAGCCCCGTCTCGGCGTCGCCGTCCACCTCGCGGGCGTGCAGGAAGCCCCGCACGCCCGCGTCGGCGAAGACCCCGGCCAGGTCAGGCACGCGCCACCGCGCGGCCGTTGTGCAGGTAGGCGGCCCGCCCGTCCCGCAGCACGAACGTGATCGAGTCGTGGCGGCCGTCCTCCGGCTCGGCCGAGATGAACGACTCGCCGCCGAAGTGCACGTACCTCCTGGTGGTCCGGGTGGCGCCCATGCTCTCCATGAGCGGGCCGGGCAGCAGGGTGACGTCGAGTCCGTTCTCGGCGGCGGCGACCTCGTAGCCGTACTGGGGGCCGCTGTAGGCGCCCTCGTACGGAGAGCCGTCGACGGGGGCCGGCTCCTGCGGCGGCACGCGCGGGCCCGGCACCGTCAGGCCCGTCGCCTCCTCGATGACCGGCATCGCCACGTCGGCGACCAGCCCGGCGAAGGAGCCGCCGTTGCCGGTCATCGCGATGACGAAGTCCGAGCCGGGCACGATCCGCCAGAACGTGCTCTGTCCCGGCGTGTTGCCGTCGTGGCCGTACGCGCCCCAGCCGAACAGCTCCACCCCGAGGCCCCACTTCTCGGCCAGCGGGGCGCCGCCGCCGGGCACGTCGATCTGGGGCGTGAGCATCGCCGCCACCGACTCCTGGGACAACACCCGGGTGCCGTTCGGCGCGACGCCGCCCGCGGCCAGGGTGCGGCCGAACGCGACCAGCTCGCGCAGCGCCAGGCTCATGGTGGCGCCGGCCGGGGCGTTGGAACGGGGCATCAGCCACTCGGAGTAGACGGCGTTGTCCGGCCCGACGTGCCCGACCGAGGCGCGGAAGTACACCGCCTCCTCGCCGAGGAGCGCGGCGTGCGTGACCCCCAGGGGGCCGAACAGGTGCTCGCGCATGGCCTGCTCCCAGGTGACGCCGCGCAGCCGGGCCACCAGCGCGCCCAGCACGCAGTAGCCGGCGTTGCAGTAGGAGAAGATCTCGCCGGGCTCGTGCACGCGACCGGCGCCGCGCAGGTACTCCAGGTACTTGTCCAGGCAGTCGTCGCCGCGGCCGGTGTCCTCGAACAGGTCGCCGTCGAAGCCGGCGCTGTGCATGAGCAGCTGCCGCACGGTGACGGCGCCGCGCGCGAAGTCCGGCAGGTACGCCCCCACCGGGCTGTCCAGCTCCACCAGGCCCTCGTCGGCCAGCTGCATGACCAGCGCCGCCGTCCACACCTTGGTGGTCGAGCCGACCTGGAACAGGCTGTCGGTCGTCGCCGTCACGCCGGTGTTCTTGTTGACCACGCCCGCCGCGGCCTCGTGCAGCCGGCCGTCGCGCCACACCGCGACGGACGCACCGGGCACGTCGTGCTCCTCTATCGCCTTCTGGAGGCGGTCCTGCAGGTCCATGTGCGTCTCCTCAGCTGACCTTGGGGGTGGCGCGGGCGCCCATGTGGATGTACGGGGTGCCGTCGGCCAGCTCGAAGAAGACGGCCGTCAGCCAGTCGCGGGTGCCGGGCGCCTGGAAGGCGAAGAGGTTCTCGTCGATGGGGACGAAGACGGACTCCTCGGGCTTGTGCAGGCCGGCCAGCTCGCCGGTGGACTCCATGCGCACCGTGCCCTTGCCATCCTGGACGCCGATCGTGATCCGGGCGCCGGCCCGCTCGTACACGCCCGCGTACGGCTCGAGGTCCACCTCGGGCGGCGTGTCCGACGGCACCGGGGACGGCGGCACGGTCCGGCCGTCCAGCTCGGCGAACAGCTCCGTGGCCACGGCCCGGGTGAACGCGCCGCTGCGGCCGCCGTTGGCGGTCACGCAGACGACGGTGCCGGTGCCGGGGACGACCCAGAGCATCGCGTGCTGGCCGATGGTGTTGCCGCCGTGGGAGATGACCTTGTGGCCGCTCCACTCGTCGAGGATCCAGCCGACGCCCCACTGCTTGCCCAGCGTGTACGGGTTCGGGATGTCGACCTGCGCCTCCCACATCGCGCTCGGGTCCTCCAGCAGGCCGCCCTCGAGGTGGGCGCGGCCGAAGGCGACCACGTCGGCGGGGCGGGCGCAGATCAGCCCGGCCGGGCCCATCGACCGCATAAGGCCCCACTGCGGGACGGGCTGTCCGTCGTCGTGGCCGATGGCGGAGCGGAAGCGCAGCACGTCCTCGGGGAGCGTCCAGGTGTGGGTGAGGCCGAGCGGCTCGCAGATGCCCTCGCGCAGCACGTCGTCCCAGCGCTTGCCCTCCAGCACCTCCAGCACCCGGCCGGCGACGACGAACCCGGCGTTGCAGTACGACTGGGTGGCGCCGAGCGGGTGGTTCAGCGCCACGTCCGCCAGGGCCGCCACGTACTTCTCCACGCAGTCGTCACCGCGGCCCGTGTCGATGAACACGTCGCCGTCGATGCCGCTGGTGTGGCAGAGCAGCTGCCGGATGGTGACGGCCTTGGTGACCTCGGGGTCGACCAGCTTGAACTCGGGCAGCACCTCGACGACCGGGGTGTCCAGCGTCAGCCGGCCCTTCTCGACCTGCTGCATGATCAGCGTGGCGGTCCACACCTTGCTGACCGAGCCGATCTGGTAGAGGGCGTCGGTGGTGGCGTCCACGCCGGTGGCGGTGTTGAGGCTGCCGGCCGCGAACTCGTGCAGCTCGCCTCCGTGCCAGTACGCCAGCGCCGAGCCGGGAACCTCGTACTCGGCGATCAGCTCGGCGAGCCGCTGACCCATTGCTCCAGCCACGCGATGATCCTTTCGTTGTAGTCGTGCCTGTGCGAGGGGCGCCCGCTCAGGATGAACAGATGGCTCGCGCCGGGGTAGCGCACCAGCCTGACGGGGACGCGCCGCTCGCGCAGGGCGGCGAACCACTGCTCGGCCTGGCCGACGGGGCAGCGGTCGTCGTTCTCGCCGTGCAGGACGAGGGTCGGCGCGGTGACGCCGGCGACGTGGGTGATGGGCGACTGGGCGGCCAGGTCCCCGGCGTACTCGTGGGTCTTCATGAGGTGGCCGAGGTCGGAGGTGCCGCTCAGGCTGGACAGGTCGCTGACGAGGCCGCCCGGGATCGCGGCCTTGAACCGGCCGGTCGTTGCCGACAGCCAGCAGGTCATGTAGCCGCCGTAGCTGTAGCCGGTCACGGCCAGCCGGTCGGGGTCGGCGACGCCCTCGGCGACCAGGGCGTCGATGGGGGCGAGCAGGTCCTGGGCGTCGGACAGGCCCCAGGCGCCGATGGAGGCGGTGTAGAACGCCTCGCCGTACCCGTCGCTGGCGCGGGGGTTGACGGTGAGCACGGTCCAGCCTTGGGCGGCGAGGACCTGGTGGTAGAGGTGGACGCCGTCGAAGACGGGCGACCAGGCGTTGTGCGGGCCGCCGTGCACGTCCAGGAGGAGCGGGCCGGGGGCCGGCGCGGACTCGTCGCGCAGGACGAACGCTTCGACCTCGGTGCCGTCGGGGGCGGTGAAGGTGCGGCGGCGGGCTTTGAACAGCTTCGCGCCGTCGAGGGCGTAGGTGGTGAGTCGGGATATATCCGGCGCTGACGCGCCAGATATATCCGACATTTCGCCCGACGCAGCTTTTTTCGGGCTAGGGGCGGTGAGGTAGACGTCGCCGGCGCTCTCCTGGGTGGCCGCCACGTACGCGACCGCTCCGGCCGCCGTGCTGATGCCCGAGATGTTCACCTCGCCGGGCACGAGCCGCTCGCCGGGGGCGCGGTAGAGGTGCGTCGAGCCGCCGTCGCGGGCGCAGAAGATCAGGTCCTCGCCGAGCAGCGCCGGGGTGCCGCCGGGATAGCCGGGGGCGCCGGTCATGACGTTCCGGTCGAGGCCCGTCTCCACCTCCTCGGCCGCTCTCCCGGGCCCGAGCTCGTACAGGCGGGTGTGCCCCACCGGCGCGCCCTTGCTCCCGGCGGCGATCAGCCGGTCGCCGATCCACCAGACGCCGCCGCAGAGCAGCTCGGGCTCGCTCAGCGGGTCCGGGACGGCGCCCTTGGCCGCGTCCACGGCGTACGCGGTCCCGCCGAGGTCGAGGTCGCGGTCGGGGTGCATGGAGGCGACGAAGGCCAGCCGGAGCCCGTCGGGAGACCACGTCGGCTCGCTCGCGTGGAAGTCGCCCTCGGTGACCTGGACCGTCTCGCCGCCGTCCACGTCCGTGACGAACACGTGCCTGGTCACGCCGCGCAGCAGCCCGGCGCCGTCGGCCTTGTGATCCAGCCGGTCGGCCACGACGGGCGCGTGCGGCGCGGCGGCGGCGCCGTCCGGGCCGGGCCCGACGGCGGCGGCGTAGGCGATGCGGGAGCCGTCCGGCGACCACACGGGCGCGCCCGCGCCGAGCGCGGCCGAGGTGAGCACGACGGGCTCGCCGCCGTCCATCGGCAGGAGGTGGATCTGCGGCCGGCCGTCCACCGGGCGCAGGAACGCCAGCGTCCGCCCGTCGGGCGACCAGCGCGCGGCGCCGCCGGCGGCGAGCCTGCGCGGCTCCGCGCCGGGTGCGGCCAGCCAGATCTCGGTACGGTTCTCGTCGGCGTCGCGGTCGGCCGTCGTCAGCGTGTACGCCACGGCCTTTCCGTCGGGACGGATCCGCGGGTCTGAGGGGATGGCGATGCGGTAGAGGTCGTCGAGGACGAGAGGCGGCATGAACGAACCGTAAAGCCCCGCCGTCCAGGCATCTTCGGCATTTCTCACAAACGGCGTCGTCCAGGTTGTGCCCCAGTCCAACGGCGCGCGCCAAGTTTCCGGCAAAGAAGGCGTTGACCATCCGCCGGGATGAAAGTAACTTCCGGGCAGTGCCGTGACCTTGCATGAAATTTCCAGACATGCGAGGGGTTGGAGGAGACATGCGTCACCCGCGGTTCCTGGCCCTGGCGGCGGCGGTGGTTCTCGGCGTGGGGACGGCTCCGGCCGTGCACGCCGACAGCAGAGAGGACCCCTGGATCCTCGGCAAGATCTCGAACATGACCCTCGAGGAGAAGGTCGGGCAGCTGTTCGCGACGAACGTCTACGGCGAGAGCGGCGACACGACCGCCCCGGCCGACGTCGCGGCGAACCAGGCGATGTACGGCCCCGGCATCGAGAACGGCGACGACGTCATCGCCAAGTACAAGCCCGGCGCGATCCTCTACTTCCGCTGGTCCAACAACCTGAACGACCCCGTGAAGACGGCGGGCCTCTCCAACGACCTGCAGCGGGCCGCGCTGGCGCAGCCCGCGAAGATCCCGCTGCTCATCGCCACCGACCAGGAGCACGGCGCCGTCTACCGGCTGGACGAGCCGTTCACCGCCTTCCCCGGGCAGATGGCGCTCGGCGCGACCCGCAGCGCCGGCCACGCGCTCACCGCGGGCAAGGTCACCGGCCGGGAACTGGCCGCACTCGGCATCAACCAGGACTACGCGCCGGTCGCCGACGTCAACGTCGACCCGCGCAACCCGGTGATCGGGGTGCGCTCGTTCGGGGAGGACACCGGGCTGGTGTCGGAGCTGACCCGGGCCTCCGTCCGCGGCCTGCAGCAGGGCGGCGTCTCGGCGGCCGTCAAGCACTTCCCCGGCCACGGCGACACGGTCAACGACAGCCACGACAGCGTGCCGTGGATCTTCCACACGAGGGAGGAGTGGGAGCGGATCGACGCGCCGCCGTTCCGGGCCGGCATCGCCGCGGGCGCCGACATGATCATGACGGCGCACGTCGTCATGCCGTACCTGCAGAGCGACTGCGACGTGCAGACCCAGGAGGGCTGCGACCCCGCGACACTCGATCCGGAGATCATGACCGGGCTGCTGCGCGAGGAGCTCGGCTACGACGGCGTCGTGGTCAGCGACTCGCTGTCGATGCAGGGGGTGCGCGACAAGTACGGCGACGACCGGGTGCCGGTGCTCGCGCTCAAGGCCGGGGTCGACATGCTGATCATCGTGGACGATCCGGCGAGCACGATCTCCCTCGACGTCGCCTACAACGCCGTGCTGAACGCCGTGCGCTCGGGCGAGCTGACCGAGGCGCGCATCGACGAGTCCGTCCACCGGATCCTGAGCCTGAAGAAGAAACGTGGCTTCTTCGACGGCGACCAGCAGGTCGACGAGGGCAAGGTGCTCAGGACCCTCGGCTCCCGCGCGCACAAGGCGCTCGCCCGCGCGGTCGCCGACCACAGCGTGACCCTCGTGCGGAACGAGGCCGGCGCGCTGCCGCTGACGGACACCGGGCAGCGGGTGCTGGTGACCGGCTACCGCAACGTGGCGCCGCCGTCCGTCAAGATCCCGCCGGCCGAACGGCTGGCCAAGGCGATCAGCGACCTCGGAGTCACCACGGAGCTGTTCGAGACGGGGGCGAGCCCCGGCGCGGCCACCGTCGCCGCCGCGGTGGACAAGGCCCGTGCCAGCGACGTCGTCGTGGTCGCCACGGTGAACACCGCCACCTCGGCGTCCCAGCGCACCCTCGTCAACGCCCTCCTGGCCACCGGCAAGCCCGTCGTCGTCGTGGGCGCCCGGAACCCGTACGACATCGCGGACTTCCCCGGCGCTCCGGCGTTCCTCGCGACGTACTCGTGGGAGCGGCCCGCGATGGAGGCCGCGGCGCGGGTACTCTTCGGCCGGACCGCCCCCACGGGGGAACTGCCGGTGACGATCCCGGCCGCCGACGGCTCGGTCCTCTATCCGTACGGACACAGCCTGAGTTATCGACCCTCCCCAGGACGGAGCAACACCTGATGGGCACCTTCTTCTCGCGACGGGCCATCCTGTCGACCTCGGCCGTCGCCGTGGCCGGCACGGGCATGGGCCTGCCGTCGCTCGGCCGCCCTCCGCGGCCGGGCAGGCTCCGGACGGGCGTCGAGGTCCTGATGGCCGACGACTACCGGCTCGTACGGGGCCAGAAGGTCGGCGTCGTGACCAACCCGACCGGGATCCTGCCGGATCTCGGCCACGAGGTGGACGTGATGGCGGCGAGTGACGACGTCGACCTCGTCGCGGTGTTCGGCCCCGAGCACGGCTTCCGCGGCACGGCCCAGGCCGGCGGCTCCGAGGGCTTCTACGTGGACGAGCAGACCGGGCTGCCGGTCTACGACACGTACCTGCAGAGCGGTCAGGCGCTGGCCGGCATCTTCACCCGGTCGGGCGTGGACACGATCATGTTCGACATCCAGGACGTGGGCGCCCGCTTCTACACCTACATCTGGACGATGTTCGACTCCTTGCAGGCGGCGGCGCTGGCGGGCAAGCGGTTCGTCGTCCTCGACCGGCCCAACCCGATCACCGGCCGCCGGGCCTACGGGCCGATCATGACGCCGCCGTTCGCCACGTTCGTCGGCCGGGAGGCGATCTCCCAGGCGCACGGCATGACCGTCGGCGAGCTGGCGCGGCTGTTCAACGCCGAGTTCCTGGACCGGCCGGCCGAGCTCGAGGTCGTGGAGATGCGCGGCTGGAAGCCGGACATGACGTACGAGGAGACCGGCCTGCCCTGGGTGATGCCGTCGCCGAACATGCCGACCGTGGACACCGCGTTCGTCTACCCGGGCACCGGCATGTTCGAGGGCACCAACCTGTCGGAGGGACGCGGCACGACCCGGCCCTTCGAGCTGATCGGCGCCCCGTACGTCGACCACGGGTGGGCGGACGCGCTCAACGAGCTGGACCTGCCCGGTGTCGGGTTCCGGCTGTCCTACTTCACGCCGACGTTCTCCAAGCACGCGAACACGCTGTGCGGCGGGGTGCAGGTGTACGTCACGGACCGGGAGGCGTTCGACCCGGTCAAGACGGGCGTCGCGATGATCGCCACGGCAAGGCGCCTCTACCCGGACGGCTTCGCCTGGCGCTACGACACCTCCGACCCGCAGCGGCCGTACTGGATCGACAAGCTGACCGGCTCGCCGCAGGTGCGCACCGACATCGACGCCGGCAAGGACGCGGACGAGGTCGAGGCCGGCTGGGCCGGCCCGCTCGAGACGTTCGCGGAGCTGCGCGAGAAGCACCTGATCTACCGGCGCTAGGCGGCAGGGGCGGCGCGGGTCAGGCCAGGACGCGGGGAGGCACGGCGCTGCCGTACACCTTCTGGGCGTAGGTGGCGTACGCCGCGGTGGCGACGTCCCTGATGATGGGCCGGAGGTCGGGCGGGACGACGCGCGCCTCCTCGAGGGCGAGATGCTCGGTCATCAGCGGCAGCAGCCGGTCGAGGACCTCGGCGACCGCGTCCCGGTCCTGGGCGGAGGCGCTCTCGCGCCATGCGGCCAGCGCCAGGTCGAGCCGCTTGTAGCCCGCGTGGATGCGCTCGTGCTGGTCCTCCATCATGGAGACGACCGGTGCGAGCCCCGCCTCGACCCGCTCCAGCAGGAGGGGCCAGATGTGCTCGTCCTCGCCCGTGTGGTGGCCGTGCAGCACGCGGTTCATCAGCGCGATGTGGTCGGCGACCACCGTGACGCGCTCCCGGTCGCCGGCCGTCACGGCGCGGACCAGGTCGGGCATCATGCCGTACTCGCGGCGGAACATGGTGTGCACCGCGAACATGTCGCGCGCGTCGGCGCGTTCTTGGATCATGGTGGATCTTCTCCGGATGGTCTTCGAGCCTGAGGGCGAGGCAGGATCTCGCCCTCACC
This sequence comes from Nonomuraea aridisoli, assembly GCF_003236395.1. Taxonomy (GTDB): domain Bacteria; phylum Actinomycetota; class Actinomycetes; order Streptosporangiales; family Streptosporangiaceae; genus Nonomuraea; species Nonomuraea aridisoli. The sequence continues at coordinate 13,672 of NZ_POUD01000166.1, forward strand.
GCACGCTAGTGACCGGTTCCCTCGATCACCCGCCGGAGGACCACATCCCGCGCGATGTGGACAGGCTCGCGCGTTTCCCGGACCGTACGCCGTTCACGCGTGGCCGGTGGCGCGGGGACGGAGGCCGTGGAGCAGGGTCTCGATGGTGCCGGAGACCAGGCCGTCCACGGGCCTGTCGCCGCTCATGCCGCTGACCACCAGGGCCACCAGCCCTTGGAGGGTGGCGAGTACGGCCATGGCGACCCGGTCGGAGTCGCCGTCCACGATGTCGCCCCGCGCCTGTGCCTGCGCGATCAGCTCGGACGGCGCCGCGAACGCCCGGTCGTTGGCGGCGCGCAGCCGGGGGGAGCTCTCCTTGCTCGCGTGCATGAGGGTCACCAGGTTGGGGTGCCTGACGGCGAACCCCACATAGGTCTTGGCGAACGCGATCAGCCTGTCGGCGAAGGGCGCGTCCGTGGCCGCCAGCGCCTCGTCCAGCTCCCTGCGCAGCCGCTCGAACCCCGTCTCGGCCAGCGCGTCGAGCAGTGCCTGCTTGTCGGCGAAGTGGTGCCGCGGCGCGCCATGGCTCACCCCCGCCGCCCGAGCCACCTCGCGCAGCGAGAGCTCGTGCGCCCCGACCTTGTCCAACAGCCGCTCCGCCTGCTCCAGCAACGCCGTGCGGAGGTTGCCGTGGTGGTACCGACCGGATGTCACGAACCCCAGCCTACCGAGATCTAGACATTGACTAGAATCTAGACGATGTCTAGTCTCTCGGTCCATGACCTACTGGACCGGCCGTACCGTCCTCATCACCGGCGCCAACAGCGGCATCGGGCTCGTCGCGGCCCGAGAGCTCGCCCGCGCGGGCGCCCACGTCGTCCTCGCGGTGCGCGACCTGACGAAGGGCGAGCACGCCACATCGACCATCGGCGGCCACACCGAGGTCCGCCATCTGGACCTCGCCGACCTCTCATCGGTACGCGGCTTCGCCGAGAGCTGGAGCGGAGACCTGCACGTCCTGATCAACAACGCCGGAGTGGCCAACACGCCGCCCGGGCACACGAAAGACGGGTTCGAGTCGCAGATCGGCGTCAACCATCTCGGGCCGTTCGCGCTGACCAACCTCCTGCTGCCGCACATCGCCGACCGCGTGGTCACCGTCGGGTCCAACGCCCACAGGTCGGCCGCGATCGACCTGGACGACCTGAACTGGCAGCGCCGCCCGTACCGGAGCGCGGCGGCCTACGCGCAGTCCAAGCTGGCCAACCTGCTGTTCACCCTCGAGCTCCAGCGCCGTCTGGACGCCGCCGGCTCCCCCGTGCGCGCGCTGGCCGCCCACCCGGGAGCCGCCGCGACGAACCTCAACCGCCATCTGGGGCCGCTCATGAAAGCCGTCGCCGCGACCGTCGGCAGGCTCGTCATGCAGGACGCCGCCGACGGCGCCCGGCCCATCCTGTACGCCGCCTCCCGCGACCTGCCGGGGGCGAGCTACGTCGGCCCGGCCGGCGCCAGGGAACAGAAGGGTCGTCCCACCCTGGTGGGCCGGTCCGCCGCCGCGGCCGACCCCGACCTGGCCACCCGCCTCTGGACGCTGTCGGAACAGCTGACCGACACGGCATTCCCGCTGCCGGCCCGCCCCCGCCACCCCGCTCGAACGGACTGACCGTACGCTCGGGACACGGGAAGGGGGGACCATGGCTCAGATCCTGCGGCGCGCCTGGGATCACGCGCTGTCGCTGGACGACGAGAAGAAGGAGATGGAGCAGTTCTTCAACTCCTTCGACATCGACGCTCTCGGCGGCGGCCGGCCCTCGGCGAGAATGCGTTACGCCCGATGCGGGCCCGTTGTCATCGGCGACATCACCCATGACGCCGATGTGCTGGTACGCCCCGCCGACAGCCGATCCGGCTACCACGTGCTGGTCCCGTTGAACGGCCGCGTCGAATCCCGCTACCTGGGCGGGGACATCGTCCTGCCGCGCGGAACGGCCTTGCTGTACCGGGCGGAGGGGGCCGTCTCCACCAGGCTGGGCGGCGGCGCCCGGGTGCTGAACGCCAGATTCGACCTGACCCACGTCCATCGGATGCTCGAATCCCAGGTGGGCGAGCCGGTGAACGAGCAGATCCTCTTCTCACCGGTCTTCGATGCGGGCCGGGGTACGAGCTGGACGCGGTTGCTGCTGACGATCGTCGACCAGCTCGGTCTCGATGACAGCGTCATGCTGAACCCGCTGGTGGCGCTTCCCTACGCCGAAAGTCTCCTCCAGGGTCTGCTGCTGGCGGCCGACCATCCCCACCGCCGGCTGCTGGACCGTCGGGCCGAGCCCGCCCGGCCCGGCGCCGTCCGCATCGCGATCGACCTCATGGAGGCCGGGCCGGATCGGCCGTTCACCACCTCCATGCTGGCGGCGGAGGCTCACGTCAGCGTCCGTACCCTCCAGGAGGGCTTCCGGCGTCATCTCGGCACCTCGCCCATGGCCTACCTGCGCGGCGTACGGCTGCGCCGGGCTCACGAGAGCCTGCTGGCCGCCGATCCCTCCAGGACCACCGTGGCCTCGATCGCGCGCCGGTGGGGCTTCACGCATCTGGGCCGGTTCGCGGCCGCCTATCAGGCCGCCTACGGCAGGCCCCCGGCCACCACGCTGCGCGCACCGCGTTAGCCGCGCTGTCCGCCGTCGTTCTACCCCCGGTGGACCATGGCGGTGATGTCGTGGAAGAGGCGGTCGCAGGCGGCGGTCGCCTCCGGGCTCGTGTCCTGGATGAAGCCGTGCGGCAGGCCGGGCTCCCGCCGGTGCGTCACGCGGACGCCGGCCTGGGCGAGACGGCCGGCGTAGGCGTCGCCTTCGTCGCGCAGCCGCAGGCAGGCGAGGGTGGCCAGGTGGGCGCCCGCGCTGTCACCGGCCACCGCGACCGGCCGGGTGCGGCGCAGCACCGCGGCCACGTCGTCCACGGCAGTGCCGCAGTGGCACCCCGTCCGGCCACTCCAGGTCCCGCACGGACGCCGGCTCGGGGCCGCGCGGCCGCCCGGCGGCCCGCCGCCGGGATCCCTTCCGCAACTCGACCACATCGGGAACGGTCACGACGCGCGCTCCTCCGTCTCGCCGGGAACGGTCACGATACGCGTGGCTCTGGCACGCGGTCGTCGGGGACCGGGCTTCGGTCCCAGCGGAGGCGGTGGCTCATCGGACGTCTCGCCGGAGGCGGGGCGCGGTGATGACGGCGAGGGCGGTGGCCAGGTCGTGGCTGGAGGGGGCGCGTCCGGGGTCGACGAGGTACTGCGCCATGACGCCGGTCAGCAGCGCCTCGTAGAAGCCGCCCACCAGCCGGGCGTCGGGATGGTCGGGGCCGAGGCCGCCGAGCACGTCGGCCAGGCCGAGACGCACCTGCTCCAGCCCGGCGGCCAGATGCCGGCGCACCTCCTCGGCGTGCGCGCTCTGCCCGAGCGCGTCGAACGTGGCGGCCCACAGGGGACGATGGGTCTCGAACGACTTGATGATCTGAGCCCAGGCCGTCTCGAACCGCTGCAGCGTGTCGGCGCCGGGATCGGCGGGGACGGCCGCCAGCGCCTGCGTCAGCTCCTCGGCCCAGTCTCGCGCGGCCTGCGACAGGGCCTCGTTGAGCAGCGCCTCCTTGGAGCCGAAGTGGTAGCCGACGCAGCCCGTGCCCACACCGCCGGCGGCGTCGGCGATGTCACGCAGGGTGGTGCGGGCGTAGCCCTTGGCGTACAGGCAACGCTTGGCCCCGTCGATCAGGTCTTCGCGGTTCCCCATGACGCCGGAGCCTACAGCAGAGCTAAAACGCTTGACTTAGAGCGTGGCCGTGCGCCTACCGCCTCTGACCAGCAAGGAATCAGCCCCGTACTGTCTCATTTCTCGCAACAACATTAATAGTCACAAAGCTCAAGAATTGTCACTACCATCTCACCTCGTGCCCAACGAGCATCACCACACCGAGCCGCTGACCATGATCGGTCTCGAGCCGCAGTCCACAGCGGTCTTCGTGGACCAGAGCGGCCGTCGCCGGCGACTCATCATCCTTGGTTCGATCGCCGGGACTCTGGCCTTGTTCGGCTTGCTCGTCGTCGTGGTCGGCGGGCTGTTCTCCAGCACGACGCAGTCGGTGAGCGGCTGGCCCGGGGACAAGCCCGGCGGCCCGGCCGCCACGGCCTCGCCCGACCGTTCGAGCCCGACGCCCGAACGCCCCACCACGGAGCCGAGCCAGCCGCCGCCGGTGGCGACGCAGACCCTGGTCCGGTCGCCCTCCCCCACCGCCGAGCGGCGCAGGAGCAGCACGGCCCCGCCGACACGGGCGCAGACCCAGCAGGATCCCGAGCAGGCGCGCACCACAGCACCCAGGGAGAGTCCCGAGTCCGAGCAGCCGAGCGCCCAACCCAGCAGCACGACGAGCGCGGCACCGAGCAGCAGGCCGGCCACCGCAGGCGGCGCCGTACGGCAAGCACCGCAAGGGCGGTCGCCGCATGCGGGCCCGCCGCGAACGCCGCGCGGGCGAGCGCCCCACCCGCCGCCGGTGGCTGAGCCGCCCGCCGGCGCCGCTCCGCGCCGGCCTCGGGGAAGCGGAAGGATCCTAGAGGCCACTGGTTCCTGGTGGCCACCGGGCTGGTGCTGGTCGCCGCCATGCTCGTGCTCAACGGGTACGTCACCAACGTCGTCGGCGAGACGCAGGCCGTCCCGCCCGCCACCGACCGCCCGAGCCCTGACCTGGAGCGGGCACGCCACGGCGGCCCCATGCTGAACCTCACGGACGGCGAGCCGGCCAGCGCCCGCCTGCCCGCGCGGACGGTCGCCCTGACGTTCGACGACGGCTCCGATCCGGAGTGGACGCCGAAGGTGCTGGACGTGCTGCGCCGCTACCAGGCCAAGGCCACGTTCTTCGTGGTGGGCTCGAAGGTCGCCCAGCATCCGGAGCTGACCCGGCGCATCGTCGCGGAGGGCCACGAGCTCGGCAACCACACCTACACCCACACGGACCTCGCGGCCGTCCCGGAGTGGCGGCGGCGTCTGGAGCTGTCGCTGACGCAGCGGGCGCTGGCGGGCGCGACGGGCCTGCACACCACGCTGGTGCGCCCGACCTGACGATGGCGTTGTGCCGGGCCGGCTGGCGGGTGGTGTACGAGGAGAAGGCGCTGGCCTGGACGGAGGCCCCGACGACGCTCGGCCAGTTGTGGAAGCAGCGCTACCGCTGGTGCTACGGCACCTTGCAGGCCATGTGGAAGCACCGTAAGGCGCTGCTGGAACGCGCGCCCTTCGGCCGCCGCTGCCTGGGTTACCTGACCCTGTTCCAGGTGGTGCTGCCGCTGCTCGCTCCCGTGGTGGACCTGATGGCGGTCTACAGCACGGCGGTGGGCGACCCGCTGCCGGTCGTCGCGGTGTGGGCGGGGTTCGTCGCCGTGCAGGCACTGACCGGCTGGTACGCGCTGCGCCTCGACGGCGAGCGCGCCTCGGCGCTGTGGGTGCTGCCGCTGCAGCAGTTCGTCTACCGGCAGCTGATGTACCTCGTGGTGATCCAGTCGGTGGCCACGGCGATCCTCGGCGTACGGCTGCGGTGGCACACGATCCACCGTCAGGGCACGTTCACCGCGCCGGGCACGCCGGTGGCGCACGCCGCCCCGGTGAGTGTGGGAGCGGCGGCCCGGCGCCGCTCCCCCACGTCTTCCGGACGCTCGCTAGCCGGTCACGGCGTGCGAACGCCGCCTGGCCAGCAGGGCCCCGAGCGCGATCATCCCGACACCCAGCACCAGGTGCAGCCAGTTGTCAGCCGTGTTGAGCGGGAAGAAGTTGGCCGGGCTGCCGTGCGGGACGAACAGTCCGTAGAGCCAGACCACCAGATAGATGATGCCGCCGACGATCAGGAACGCGCGCGCTGCCGCCCACGTCCTGGCCAGCAGCACGCCGGCGACCCCGAACACCAGGTGGATGATGTTGTGCAGAACCGACACCTGGAACAGGCCCAGCAGCATCGCGCCCGACTCGTGGCCGGCGAACTGCATCTGGCCGTAATTAGTGGTGATGCCCGGGATGAACCCGAGAATGCCGATCAGCAGGAACACGGCGCCGACGACGAGCGCCGCCAGCTGGACCGAGCTCTTGGTGGCGGAGGAAAGAACGCCGCTCATGGCGCCTCCTTGTCGTACCGGTCATAGCCCCCTGCGCCTACCCCCCAGGCAGGCCGTCACGCACACCGCGACCTGCGGAAATCCTCATTCGAAATCGTCCGGGTTGAGCTCCTTGATGCGGATGCAGGGGTCCTCGTCGTAGCGGCTGCGCCCGTCGGCGTCGTCGCCCTCCTCGAACCCGGGCGTAGCGCCGGGTGTGACGCCCGCCGGGCGCCTCGACGCCTCCGCCTCGGTCGGGGTCAGGGGTGTGCGGGTCGCTTCCTCGGCGCTCCCCCGCTCGACGCGTCGTCCGGCCGCTTTCCTGGCCGCCGCCTTCTCGTGCTTGCTCATCGTGCCTCCCCCACCGGCGCCGCGGGACGCCGTCCGAGGCCGTCGTTCACCTCATCCTGTGTCCCCTGCCCGCCCCGCCCCGCTTCATGCGGATCGTTTAGCCGCAGGTC
>NZ_POUD01000167.1 GCF_003236395.1 Nonomuraea aridisoli
GGTCCGCGGCGGCGGCCGAGGCGGTGGGGGCGTGGCGGGCGGCCTGCTGGAAGTGCTCCAGGGATTCGCTGAGCAGGCGGCGGGCGTAGGTCAGGCGGCCCAGCGAACGGGCGAGCCGGTGCGGCACCACGCCCGGCCCCGGCGGGGCGGTGCGCAACGCGGCGCGCAGGTCGTCGCACACCGCGTCGAAGCCCTCCCGCCAGGGACCGTCGAGGCGCCCGGTGAGCGCCTCGGCGGCGTCGGCGGCCCAGCGCAGGTGCAGGTCGCGGGTCTCGTCCAGGCCGCCGCTCGCCGCCAGTCGCTCCTGGGCGTACGCCCGCACGGTATCCAGCAGCCGCCAGGAGTCCGTGGCGCGACCCCGTACGACCAGGCTCTTGTCCACGAGCCGGCCCAGGACGTCGGCGACGGCGGCCCGGGACGCGTACGGGGCCACGCGGCAGGCGGCCTCCAGCCGGAACGCGCCGGCGAAGACGGCCAGCCGCCGGAAGAGGGCCTGTTCGTCGGGGTCGAGCAGGTCGTGGCTCCAGCCGATCACCGCGCGCAGGGAGCGGTGCCGCTGGTCGGGGTGGCGGCTGCCGGTCAGCAGCCGCAGCGTGTCGTCCAGGGCGGCCAGCAGGCCTTCGGCGCCCAGGGAGGCGCAGCGGGCGGCGGCCAGCTCGATCGCGAGCGGCATGCCGTCCAGCCGGGCGCAGATCTCGGCGACGATCGCCGGCTCGGGCGCGCCCGAGGCCCATCCGGGGTCGGCCGCGGCGACCCGGTCCGCGAACAACGTCTCGGCGTCGGAGGCCAGCGACAGCGGCGCGATCGGGAACACCCGCTCCCCCGGCACGCCGAGGCGTTCCCGGCTGGTGGCCAGCACGGTGACGTCCGGGCATTGGGAGAGCACCCGGTCGGCGAGGGCGGCCGCGGCGTCGAGCACGTGTTCGCAGTTGTCGAGGACCAGCAGCCGCCGGTCCCGGCCGAGCGCGTGCGCCACGGCGTCCTCCAGCGACTGGCCGGACGCCTCGCCCACGCCCAGCGCCCTGGCGACGGCCCCGGCGACCTGCCCGTCGCGCACCGGCACGAGGTCCACGAACGCCCCGCCCAGCGGGAACTCCGGGGCCGCGCCGGTGGCGACGGCCGCGGCCAGCCTGGTCTTGCCGACGCCGCCCGGCCCGGCCAGGGTCACCAGCTCGCCGGGCCGCAGCAGGGCGAGCACGGCGTCACGCTCGTGCGCCCGTCCGATGAACGTGGTGCGCCAGGTGGGCGCGCCGGCCACCTGGCCCGAGGGCGGGGTGCTCAGTCGCCCGGCGGCGGCCAGTGCCCGGCGGTCGGCGACGCCGTGCTTGCGCAACAGGGAGGACACGTGGTTCTCGACGGTGCGCACGGAGATGTGCAGGCGCCGGGCGATCTGGGCGTTGGACAGGTGGGCGCCGAGCAGGGCCAGCACCTCCGCCTCGCGAGGGGACACCGATTCCGGACTCATCGGCCATATCTCACCATCGCCCCTTGGCCCCCGGTAAGTAGGTGGAGCCTGCGTGGTCGATGAGTGGCCGGCACGGATGTACGGCGGGCGGCGCGTTCGCGAGACTTCGAGCACCCGGCGACGCGAACGAGGTGACGACCATGACCGGCGGAGTGCTGAACGAGGCCTACGAACGCTTCCACCGCACCGGCCCCGAATGGGGCGAGGACCAGCTGACCAACCACGGCCCGATGGCCGTCGAGGTGCTGGTGCGGCGCGGCAGGGCCGACTGCGTGGAGCACTGGGTGGAGGCGTACCTGGAGCGGCTCGACGAGCTGCCCACCGGTGCCGCCGCCATCACCGACGACGACTGGCGCGAGGCGCTCGGTGACGGGCGGCGGGTCGGCGACTGGACCGCGTACTTCGAGCGGGCACTGGCGGAACGGCCCTGGCGGGAGGTGCTGGCCACCTGGTGGGAACGGCTGCTGCCGGGCATCGTGGCGGGCACCACGCACGGGGTGATCCGGGTCGGGCACGTGGTGCGCGCCCTCCTGGCCGGCGCGGAGAACCCCGCCACGCTGGGCGAGCTCGCCCACGGGCTGGCGTTCTGGGCGGCGCGGTCCCGGCCGGCGCCGGCCGCGAACCCGCCCGCCGGACGGCTCAGCCCCCTCGCCACGCTGGAGTCGCTGCCGCGGGTCCCCGACCAGCGCGGCAACGTGGCCGGCCGGTTCGGCCAGCTGACGCGCATGCCCGGCTGGCGAACGGCGGTCGGCGGCCTCGCGCCGGCGGCCACCGCGGAGGAGGTGCCGGCCCGCCTGGCGGACCTGGTCGCCGCGGCCACGCGACGCTACCTCGACCACGGCCACGGACAACCCGTCCTCCTGGTGCACACCGCCACCGCGCCGAACGCGGTCCTGCACACCCTGCCCGCGCTGCCCCAGGAGTTGTGGACGCCCAGCCTGACCGCGATCTGGACGACCACCGCGGCGATCTACTCCGCGTACGCGCCGCCCGAGGCCGCGCCGCGCTCGTCACTGCCCACCCCGCCCGACGGCCCCGGCGCCGTCGCGGAGGTCCTGGACCGGGCGGTCGACCACGCCGACGAGCACGTCATCAAGTTCACCGACACCGCGGCCGAGGTCTACACCCGCACCGGCGACCCGGACGCGCTGGCCGCGGCCCTCCGCGTCGCCCAGCTCATCCCGCCCGGGCGACCGTAAGCGGATCAGCAGAAATCGGTAAGCGGGCTCGGACAAAGTCGTGTCCACAGCCAAGAACGCAATCGAAGGAGATGCGCCATGAGGAAGCTGATCGAGTCGACGTTCGTCACCCTCGACGGCGTGATCAGCTCGCCGCACGTGTGGGGACCGCCGTACTGGAACGAGGAGCACAACGAGTACGCGGGCAAGCTGCTGTTCGGCGCCGACGCGCTGCTCCTCGGCCGTGAGACGTATGAGGGGTTCGCGCAGGCCTGGCCGGCCCGGACGGGTGACCCGTACGCCGACCGGATCAACAGCCTGCCGAAGTACGTGGCGTCCACCACGCTGAAGGAGGCCGACGCCTGGAACGGCACCCTGATCCAGGGGGACGTCGCGACGGCGGTGGCCGAGCTGAAGCGGCAGCCGGGCGAGAACATCCTGAAGTTCGGCACCGGCGAGCTCGACCGCACGCTGATCGCCCACGACCTGGTGGACGAGTTCCACTTCTGGACGTTCCCCACCATCGCGGGGAGCGGCGACCGGCTCCTGGACGGCCTGGACGTGACGCACCTGAGGCTGCTGGAGACGACGCGGTTCGAGTCCGGCATCGTCGTCCTGACCTACGGACCCAAGTGATCGAAGCGCCGTGAGGAGGACGTGTCACGCCGCCCGCGGCTCGGCGGCGTGGTCGGCGGCCGCCGCCTCGAACGCCCGCACCGCGGCCGTCTGTGCGGCCTTCAGCCAGGCGAGGCCCAGGATCGATGGGGGCAGCCCGGTGACGGGCACGAACCGGATGTCGGGCCGGCCGTACTGCTCCGCCGAAGGCGCGCAGAACACCATGCCGCCCCTGCCGAGCGCCACCTGGTTCAGGCCCTCCTGCGTGGTGGCCACCTTTCCGGCCCGGGGAATCGCACGTCCGGAGGGCGTCACGGAGGGTGCGACGCGTTCGTGCCAGAAGCGCGGCGCGGGACCGTCCAGCCCGATCAGCGGGACGCCGGCCAGCTCCTCCGCGCCGATGCGCGCCCGGCCCGCGAGGGGGTGGCGCGCGGAGAGCCCGAGCCGGTGGGGGAACCGGTTGAGGCCCCCGCCCGTGGCGAGGTCGGGCTCGTCCACCGGCAGCAGCGTGAACGCGACGTCCACCTGCCCGGCCCGCAGCTTGCCGAAGGGGTCGGACAGCGGGATCTCCACCAGCTCGGCCACACACCCCGGGTGCCGCCGCTCGAAGACGCGCACGGCCCCGGTGACCACGTCGGTCGGCGTGGCCAGGAACCCGACCCTGATCACGCCGGTCACCTCCCTGGCCGCGGCTCTGGCCCTGCTCACGGCGCTCTCCAGCCCGTCGTACGCGGGCCGGAGGTCGGCCAGGAACCGCTCGCCGAGCGGGGTGAGCCGCACCCGCCTGCTCGTGCGCTGGAAGAGCCGCCCGCCGATCCTGGTCTCCAGCGAGCGGATGAGCTGGCTCACCCGCCCCGGCGACAGGTAGAGGCGCTCGGCCGTCCGCGCGAAGTGCAACTCCTCGCTGAGGACGACGAAGCACTCCAGTTCCCTGAACTCCATGGCCCCCTCCGGCCGATCGCTTAGCCCGGTTAAAGCAAGCCTTCGGGGTTCGTCATTGTTCCCACCGGCGCCCCGCAACAGGCTGGACGCCATGACGATCACTGACGTTTCCGTACGGGCGCGCCCGCTCGCCGTGGCCTCCGTGGCCGTGGGCACGTTCGCCATCGTGACCAGCGAGATGCTCCCGGTCGGTCTGCTGACCTCGATCGCCGCCGACCTGGGGGTGTCCGCCGGGACGGCCGGGCTGACCATGTCGGCGCCCGGCCTGGTCGCCGCCGTCGCCGCGCCCGCGCTGGCGGTCACCGCGCGGCGGCTCGACCGGCGCACGATCCTGTTGGCGCTGATGGCGGTGCTGGCCGCGGCGAACCTGGCGGCGGCGCTCGCGCCGAACCACCCCGTGATGCTGGCCGCCCGCGTGCTGACTGGAGTGAGCATCGGCGGGTTCTGGGCCTTCGCGGCCGGTCTCGGCGAACGCCTGGTCCCCGCGCGCCACGTGGGACGGGCCACGTCGATCATCTTGGGCGGAGTGTCGGTGGCGTCGGTGCTGGGGGTGCCGGCGGCGACGTTCGTCTCGTCGTACGCCGGGTGGCGCAGCGCGTTCGCCGCCGCGGGGGTGCTGGCACTGGTTCTGGTCGGAGTGCTGGCCGCGACGCTGCCGCCGCTGCGGCCGGCGCCGGGTGACGCACCCGCCCGGACGGCGGAAAAGCGCTCCACGTGGCTCTCAGGGCCGCTCAAGGTGATCCTGCTCCTGACGGCCCTGACCGTTTCCGGGCACTTCGCCGCCTACACCTACGTCCGTCCGTTCCTGGAGGAGGTCTCACACGCCGGCCCCGTCCTCGTCGGCACCGCCCTCCTGCTGTACGGCGCCGCCGGCGTGGCCGGCAACTTCGCCGCGGGCGCGCGGGCCGCCAGGAGCCCGCGGGCGACCCTCGTCGTGCTGGCCGCGCTCATGGCACTGGCCACCACGCTGCTCCCGCTCACCGGCCCGCCCCTGGTGCTCCTGCTGGTGTGGGGCCTCGGCTACGGCGGGATCGGGGTGACCCTGCAGCTGTGGATCATGCGGACGGGCGGCGGCGAGCTCGGCACGGCGCTGTTCGTCGGCGTCTTCAACGTCTCCATCGCGCTCGGCGCGTTCGCCGGAGGCCGGATCGCCGACGGGGTGTCCGTCTCGGCGGTGATGGGGGTGGCGGCGGGCCTTGCGGCGCTCAGCGCGGCCGTCGCTGGCATCGCGGGCAGGAGTAGGACGAGCGGTTCATGAACGCCTCCCGCATGATCGGGGTGCCGCAGCGCGAGCACGGCAGGTCGCGGCGGCCGTACACCTCCAGCGAGCGCTCGAAGTAGCCGCTCTCGCCGTTGACGTTGACGTACAGGCTGTCGAACGACGTGCCGCCCTGCTCCAGCGCCGCGCCCATGACCGTGCGCACGGCGGCGAGCAGCTCGGCCACCTTCGGCCGGGTGAGCGTCTGCGTCGGGCGCGACCAGTGCAGCCGGGCGATCCACAGGGCCTCGTCGGCGTAGATGTTGCCGACGCCGCTGATCAGCGACTGGTCGAGCAACGCCCGCTTGACCTCCGTGTGCCTGGCCCGGAGCCTGCGGGTGAACTCGGCCTCGTCGAACGCCTCCTCGAACGGGTCGGGGGCGATGTGGGCGATCGGCGCCGGCACGCCGCCGACCAGCGAGGTGAGCATGACGTGACCGAACGTGCGCTGGTCGACGAACCTCAGGTCGAGGCCGCCGTCCTCGAAGCGCAGGCGTACCCGCAGGTGTTTCTCCAGCGGCGAGTCGGGGGCGACGACCAGCAGCTGGCCGCTCATCCCCAGGTGCGCCAGCAGCGCCTCCTCGGCGCCCGACAGGGGCAGCCACAGGTATTTGCCGCGGCGCTCGGCGGACAACACCGTACGGCCCTTGAGCCGGGCGGCGAACTCGTCGGCGCCCGGCAGATGGCGCCTGATCGCACGGGGATGCAGGACCTCCGCGGACGCGATCTCGCGGCCGACCACCCACTGCGCGAGGCCGCGCCTGACGACCTCGACCTCCGGCAGCTCCGGCACTTCCGACCTCGCCCTCTCAGCATGGGCGCCTCACCGCGAGGCCACCCACCTCTCACCCTCAGGACAACACCCGCCGCCCCGGAGCGCTTCCGGGGATCAGGCGGTGGGCTGGCTCTCGCGCTGCTCGCGGCGGGCGCGGATGCGGGTCCAGGCCGCCTCGGCCGCCTGCTGCTCGGCCTCCTTCTTGCTGCGCCCGGTGCCCGAGCCGTAGGACTCGCCGCCGACCCGCACCATGGCCGTGAACGACTTGGCGTGGTCGGGGCCGCTCTCCTCGACGTGGTATTCGGGCACGCCGAGCGCCTCGGAGGCGGTCAGCTCCTGCAGCGAGGTCTTCCAGTCGAGCCCGGCGCCCAGCGACGCCGAACGCACGATGAGCGGGTCGAACAGCAGGTGGACCACCCGGAACGCCTCGTCGAGCCCCTTGTCGACGTAGATCGCGCCGATGAGCGCCTCGAGGGTGTCGGCCAGGATGGAGGACTTGTCGCGCCCGCCGGTGCCCTCCTCACCCCTGCCGAGCCGCAGGAACCGGCCCAGCCCGAGCCCCCTGGCCACGTCGGCCAGCGCCCGCATGTTGACCACGGCGGCACGCAGCTTCGCGAGCTGGCCCTCCGGCAGGTCGGGGTGGTTGCGGTAGAGGGTGTCGGTGACCACCAGGCCCAGCACCGAGTCGCCCAGGAACTCCAGACGCTCGTTGGTCGGCAGGCCGCCGTTCTCGTACGCGTAGGAGCGGTGGGTCAGCGCCCGCTCCAGGATGTCGGGGCCGAGCCCGACCGACAGGACCCGCTCCAGCTCGTCTCTGGCGACCTCCACGGCCACCGGCTTAGGACCTGCGCCCACGTGTTTCCTCCTCGGACATCTTCACATGGCGCGTCGGCTGCGAATGATGCCCGAAAACGTGGTGGGCGTCGGGGTAACGCGTAGCCCCGGCGTCCACCACGGCCGCGGGCGAACCGCCGCCGCACGCATCTGAGACGGTAACGCCGACCGAGGCACTTTGGCACCCGGTCGGCATCACGTCAACTGCTGGCGGATCAGGCGGACGGCTCGATGACCTGACGACGGTTGTAGGTGCCGCAGGTGGGGCACGCGATGTGCGGCTGCTTGGGCGACCGGCACTGCGGGCAGCTCACCAGGGCGACGGCAGTCGTCTTCCACTGGGAGCGACGGGCGCGGGTGTTGCTCCGCGACATCTTTCGCTTCGGGACGGCCACGTCACTTCTCCTGATCGTTATCTGTGTCGGTAATCAGACCTTGCAACGACGCCCAGCGGGCGTCGATCTTCTCGTGCCGGTGGTCGGCGCCGGCCTCCGCCAGCTTGACTCCGCACTCCACGCAGAGCCCCGGGCAGTCCTCACGGCAGACGGGGCTCAGCGGCAGTGCGAGCACCACCGCGTCGCGGAACGTCGGCTCGAGGTCGAGCAGCTCACCGTCGAGCAGTGAATCCTCCTCCGAGGCGTCCTCGTCGGAGTAGAAGAACAGCTCCTGCAGATCGACCTCGATCTCGGAGGAGACCGGGTCGAGGCACCGCGCGCACTCCCCCGCGAGGGGGGCCCGCGCCGCGCCCGAGACGAGCACGCCTTCCATCACCGCTTCGAGCCGGAGATCCAGCTCGACTTCAGCGTCTTTGGGGACGCCGATCATGTCGACGCCGAGATCCGCCGGTGCCGGGAGGACCAGGGACATCTGCCGCATCGTGCCCGGCCGCTTTCCCAGGTCGTGAGTGGAGATCACCCAAGGGGAGCGGGGGTCGAGGTGCTGAGTCATCCTGCTCTCGCTAGGCATGGCGAAAACCTCGCCGTCGTACAAGGCCGAAATGAAAGGATAGCAGGTCGCGGTCAGCCCCTGAGCCGCTCGATGAGCAGCTTGTGGACGAGATCGGGAACCAGCCCCGAGACGTCGCCGCCGTAGCGGGCGATCTCCTTCACCCGCGAGGAGGACAGGAAAGAATATTCGGGATTGGTCGGCATGAACAACGTCTCCACGCCCGACAACCGGTAGTTGAGCTGGGCCATCTGGAGCTCGTAGTCGAAATCGCTGACGACCCTGATGCCTTTGACGATGGCCGGAATGTCGTTCTGCCTGCAGAAATCGACAAGGAGGCCGTGAAATTTGCGTACGTTGACGTTCGGGAAGTCCTTCGTGACGGTCTGCAGGACCTCGATCCGTTCGTCGACCGTGAACAGACTGCTTTTCTCGACGTTGATGAGGACTGCCACGGTCACCTCGTCATACAGCCGTGCGGAGCGGGCGATGATGTCGAGGTGGCCATTCGTGATGGGGTCGAACGACCCCGGGCAGACTACGCGGCGCAAGACGCCTCCCAGGTCTACGGGTTCCCGGCGGCGCGACCGTACCAAACGGATGCTTCGCCATAACGACGGACCCTCTCCTCAACGTACCCTTCGGGCCACACCAGGGGCATTCCCCTGCTTTCCCTCTCGAACGCCACCAATCCCCCGTCAACCAGCCAGCCGTTGTCCCGCAAAAGCGCCAAAGTCGCCGCGACCTCGCTGTCGGCCATCGCATACGGTGGATCGGCGAACACGATGTCGAACGGCTCCCCGGGCTCCTTGCCGAGCACCCGCTCCACCTTGTCGGCCACCAGGCGGGCGCCGTCGAGGCCGAGCGTCCGGATGTTCTCCTTGATCGTGCGGACGGCCTTGGGATCGGACTCCACCAGCACGGCCTCGGCCGCGCCCCGCGACAGGGCCTCCAGGCCGATCGCGCCCGATCCGGCGTACAGGTCGAGGACGCGGGCGTCGCGCAGGCCGTACAGGGAGTCGAGCGTCAAGAAGATGCCTTCCCTGGCCCTGTCGCTGGTCGGCCTCGTGCCGCGCCCCGGCGGGACGGCCAATCGGCGCCCACCCGCCACGCCTGCGATGATCCGCGTCATGTGACCCATTGTTCCGCATGGTCACGCGGGTCAAGAGTGGACAAGTGTCTGCCTCGACTGCGCAAGGGTGATTCACATCGGGCGGGGGGCCACGCAAGATGAGTCTGCGGCCTCCGAGATGACCCACGTGGAGGCCGACCGGCGTGATCGTGAGCCCTTCCGCACGCCGGTTCCCTCGGCACCTGACCCGAGGGTGGGCCCAGCCGGGGACGGCATTCGGGGGGAGGCCGTCCCCGCGGCTGGGTTCGTCTTTTCGATCAGCTCTTCCCGCCGGAGCTCCGGCGCCCTCACCTCAAGCCACGCTCCGGTCCGGCGCCTCGTCTCAGGTCTTCTCCAGGTATTCGGCCCGCTCGTCGGCCAGCAGCCGGTCGATCTCGGCGCGCAGCGCGTCGTGCGCGCGCAGCTCGGGATCGCTCTCCAGCAGCCTCGCCGCCTCCTCGCGGGCCGTGGCGATCACCTCTTCGTCGCGCAGCAGCTGCAGCAGCTTCAGCGACGACCGCTTGCCCGACTGCGCCGCCCCCAGCACGTCGCCCTCGCGCCGCTGCTCCAGGTCGACCCGCGACAGCTCGAACCCGTCGAGGGTGGCCGCCACCGCGTCGAGCCGGGCGCGCGCGGGCGTGCCCTCGGGGAAGTCGCTGACCAGCAGGCACAGGCCCGGCAGTCCGCCCCGGCCGACCCGCCCCCTGAGCTGGTGGAGCTGGGAGACGCCGAAGCGGTCGGCGTCCATGATGATCATGACGGACGAGTTGGGCACGTCGACCCCCACCTCGATGACCGTGGTGGCCACCAGCACGTCGAGCTCGCCCCGCGTGAACGCCCGCATGACGGCGTCCTTCTCCTCCGGCGGCAGCTTGCCGTGCAGCGTGCCGACGCGCAGGTCGTGGAAGGGCCCCTGGGTGAGCAGCTCGGCCACGTCGAGGACGGCGAGCGGCGGCCGGCGCTCGTCACCGGAGGCCGCGTCGGAGACCGCGAGGTCGCCCTCGTCGCCCTCCAGGTCGCCGATGCGCGGGCACACGATGTACGCCTGTCGGCCCAGCGCGACCTCCTCGCGCACCCGCTGCCACGTGCGCTCCAGGTAGTGGGGCTTCTCGGCGGCCGGGACGACGTGGGTGGTGATGGGCGCCCGGCCCGACGGCAGCTGCGACAACGTCGAGACCTCCAGGTCGCCGAACACCGTCATCGCGACCGTGCGCGGGATCGGGGTGGCCGTCATGACCAGGACGTGGGGACGGGCCTGGCCGGCCTTCTCGCGCAGGGCGTCGCGCTGCTCGACGCCGAAGCGGTGCTGCTCGTCGACCACGACCAGCCCCAGGTCGGCGAACTGGACGTGCTCCTGCAGCAGGGCGTGGGTGCCGACGACGATGCCGGCCGTGCCGGAGGCCACGTCGAGCAGGGCCGCGCGGCGGGCGGCGGCGCCCATCGAGCCGGTCAGCAACGTCACCGCGGTGCCCCCGAACATCCCGCCCTGCGCGAGGTCTCCGAGCATGGCGCTGATCGAGCGGTGGTGCTGCTGGGCCAGCACCTCGGTGGGCGCCAGCAGCGCGGCCTGGCCCCCGGAGTCGACCACCTGCAGCATCGCGCGCAGCGCCACCACGGTCTTGCCGGCGCCGACCTCGCCCTGCAGCAGCCGGTGCATCGGGTGTTCGAGCGCCAGGTCTGCGGCGATCTCCTCGCCGACCGCGGCCTGGCCCTCCGTGAGCGCGAACGGCAGCCGCTCGTCGAAGGCGGCCAGCATGCCGTCGGAACGCCTCGGCCGCGGCTTGGCGGGCCAGGCGGTCGCGGCCTGGCGCCGCTGCAGCAACACGGCCTGCAGCACGAACGCCTCGTCGAACTTCAGCCGCTTGCGCGCCCACCCCACCTCGGCGAAGTCCTTCGGCCGGTGGATGGCGACCAGCGCCTCGCCGAGATCCTGCAGCCCGTGGCGGGCGCGCAGGGCGGCGGGCAGCGGGTCGTCGAGCGGGCCGAGCGTGTCGAGGACCACACCGACGGCGCGCCTGATCGCCCACGGCGTCAGGTCCTTGCCCGCCGGATAGATCGGCACCGGCGCCGCCGCGAACTCCTCGGCGCTCGCCTCGCTCTCCTCGAACAGCTCGAACTCCGGGTGGGCGAGCTGCCAGCGGGGCTTGCCGCGCGAGCCGAAGAGCCCGACCTTGCCGGCGAACATGCCGCGCCGCCCCGGCTTGAGACGCGACTCGGCCGCGTGGGACCCCTTGCCGAAGAACGCCAGGTAGAGCCGGTTGCCGTCGCCGTCGACGACCTCGACCTCCAGCCAGGTGCCGCCGCGGTTGCGCATGGGCTTGCGCATCAGCCTGCTGACCTCGCCGACCACGGTGACGTGCTCGTCGACCTCCAGCGCGTCGAGCGTGGTCAGCTCGCCGCGCTCGGCGTAGCGGCGCGGGTAGTGGCGCAGCAGGTCGCCGACCGTCTCCAGGTCGAGCACGCTGTGCAGCAACTTGGCGGTCTTCGGGTCGAGCGCCTTCGTCAGAGGCTCGTCGAAACGGCTCACGGCATTTAGTTCTACCGCCTGCGGCCGACAGGAATCCCGATGACGCCGCCGGGGGCGCGTCCGGGACTCCCGGGATGCGCTAGCGTTGCCGCTGGAGAATACCGACGTCCGGGTCCGATCCAGATGCTCTGGTTCGCGTCCACAGGTGTGGATCGGATATTCTCGTCTGGCTGGCCGGTTGTCCCGGCATGCCCTCCGCCCGGAAACATCAGCGGACAGGGCTACATCGACTGTTTTAAGGAGCGATACCGTGGCTTCCGTCTGCGATGTCTGCCGCAAGGGGCCGACGTTCGGCAACAACGTGTCCCACTCCCACCGCCGCACCCGCCGTCGTTGGAACCCCAACATTCAGACGGTTCGCGCGGTCGTCGGTGGCACGCCGAAGAAGCTGAACGTGTGCACGTCGTGCATCAAGGCGGGCAAGGTCACCCGCTAATCCCACGTCCGCGAAAGCCCGCTGCTCCCGGGAGCAGCGGGCTTTCGCCGTGTCCGGGGTCAGCGCCAGCGCCAGGCGTGGTCCACGGGGCCGATGCCGGAGCCGAGGGGGAAACCGCGGGCGATGGCGCCCGTCACGTACTCCTTGGCCGCGCCCACGGCGGCCGGCACGTCGTCGCCCAGGGCCAGGCGGGAGGCGATGGCGGAGGCGAGCGTGCAGCCCGTTCCGTGGGTGTGGCGGTTGTCCAGGCGCTCGGCGGTGAAGCGGTATTCGTCGGTGCCGTCGGTGAGCAGGTCCACCGGCGCTCCCGGCAGGTGGCCGCCCTTGATCAGCGCCCAGGTGGGGCCGAGCTCCAGGACGGCGTCCGCCGCCCTCCTGAGCCCGTCCTCGTCCTCCACCTTCACGGAGGTGAGCTGCTCGACCTCCCACAGGTTCGGGGTCACCACGGTCGCCACGGGCAGCAGCCTGGTCCGCATGGTCTCGACGGCGTCGGGCGCGAGCAGCGTGTCGCCGTGCTTGGAGACCCCGACGGGGTCCACGACGAGCGGCGCGGCGTACCCGCCGAGCGTCTCCGCCACCGTCTCCACCAGCACGGGCGAGGCCAGCATGCCGGTCTTCACCGCCTGCGCCCCGATGTCGCCGAGCACGGAGTCGAGCTGGGCCCGTACGGCCTCGGGCGGCAGCTCCCAGTAACCCTGGACGCCGAGTGAGTTCTGGGCCGTGACCGCGGCGATGACGCTCATGCCGTGGACGCCCATGGCGAGCATGGTCTTCAGATCGGCCTGGATGCCCGCGCCGCCGCCGGAGTCGGAGCCGGCGACGGTCAGCACACGTGGAGGGGTCGAAACCGTCATGTCCCCCATCCAACCATTCAGGTGACGACGCACTCCCCGGTGACGAGCCCGCAGTTCTGCGCCTCGGCGCCCTTGCCGGTCGCCGTGAACGACACCTCCACCGACTCCCCGGCCGGCAGCGGGGTCTCCACGTCGAGGATCAGCAGGTCACCGTCCTGCGTCCAGTCGGCGCCGTCCACGTCCACGACCCTGCCGTTCACCGGCATGGAGACCGTGGCGCTCTGCAGCGTCCGGGCGGAGGTGTTCGAGACCGTCAGCTCGGCCTGGTAGGAGGCCGCGCGCTGGCTGATGGACTGCTCCACGCCGACGGAGCCGCCGGGCGCGAGCTGCTGGGGCTGCCCCGGCTGTTGCAGGGGCTGCTGCGGCGCGGGCACGTTCGGCGTCCCCGTGTCGGCCGGCGTCGGCGCGTCCTCCTTTCTCGGGAGCGTGTCGGTGACGGCGTCGTCCAGCACCGAGACCTCCTGCTGCGGAGTCTCCGACGCCTCCTCCACCGCCTCGACCGGCGTGTCGGCGGGCGGCTCGTCCTGCGTGGCGCTCGACGGGCTCTTGGCCTTCGTCCTCGTGGGCTCCGGCGCGGCCGAGGCCGTGCGGCGCGGGGTGCCGACGTTCGAGTCGGCGGTCGGCGTGGGGGTGTCCGGCGCGGTGGACTCCTCCTCCACGGGATCCTCGTCCGGTACGGTCTCGGACTCCTCCTCGACCGGATCGGCGACCTCGGGAGCCGGCTGCCCCGCGGATTCCTGCACGGCCGTGCAGGACGTGCCCTCGCACGCGGCGGGGTCGCCCGGCGAGCTGATGAACGAGACGCCCGCCACGGTGCCGCCCAGCACGACGGCGACGGCGGCCACGGACAGCAGCGCCATCTTGCCCTTGCCGGCGCCCTCCGGGGCGGCCAGCACGTCGTCGCCGCCGCGTTTGCGCCGGCCGCGGCGGCCCTTGGGCTCGTCGCCGGAGTCGCCCAACGAGCCGGAGTCGAGGAAGCCGGTCTCGGCGTTCGCCCAGGCCGGGGCCGGCATGGCCGTCGGCGAGCCGGCCACCTTGACGTCGCCGGGCTCGGGCGGCCCGCCGTAAGGGGCGTCGAACCCGGCCGTACGGTCGCCGGCCTCGGGCGGGCCACCGTAAGGGGCGTCGAACCTGGCGGTGCGGTCGCCGTCGAAGGCGTCCCTCCCGTCAGGGCCGCCGCCGAAGACGGCCGTCTGGTCGGCGGAGACGGGGAAGAAGTCCCCGGTGTCCGGCCCGTCGAAGGGACGGCCGGAGGGCTGGTTCGGGGGCGCGTCCCACTCGGGCGGGCGGGCGAAGGCGCCGGTCGTCTCGTACGGCCCGGCCTCCTCCGGCGCTCCCGGAGGGAACCCTCCCGCGCTGCCGGCCGCGGGGAAGGCCGCCGGATCACCGGGCAGCGCGAAGGCCCCGGTGGTCTCGTACGGCTCCGACTGCGGCGCGGGCGGCGGCGCGTCGGTGCGCCGGGGCATGGGGGCCCACTGGCCCGTCACCTCGGGCTGGTCCGGCAGCGACGGCCAGCCCGGCGGCTCGGCCTGCTCGTCAGGACCCCAGAATGCGCTCTTCCCCCACTCGTCCCCGTCGTCGGATCCACCTCTGCCGTGACGGCGGCCCATGGTTGCCCTTTCTGCCGGTTACCGTGGCCGCCAATCTTCATAACACCTTTACTACGCCGCTGTCACAATAATCCCGCCAGTGCTACCCCAAAACGGGAAATTGTCACTCAAATCGGGACACTGCCTCACCGAAAGTGATCCCATCCGCGCCGCCCGACCTCCCGGCCGCGCACCACGACGCCCTCGCCCTCGCTCACTCGTCCCACGACCTGCCACGACGCGGGCAGAGACACGTCGGCGGGGAACACCGCGGCCAGCGCGTGGTCCTCGCCTCCGGTGAGCACCCACTCCAGCGGATCAGCCCCGAGCTCCTTGGCCGCCGCCGCCACCGGCTCCCCCACGGCGAACGCCTCAGGATCGAGCTCGACGCGCACCCCGCTGGCCTCGGCGATGTGGCCGAGGTCCTGCAGCAGCCCGTCGCTGACGTCCAGCATCGCCGTGGCGCCCAGCCCGGCCGCCACGGGCCCCATCGCGTACGGCGGGCACGGCCTGCGGTGGCCCGCCACGGCCTCCCGCAGCGCGGGGCCGTCGGCCGGGACGCCCGCCTCCAGCAGGGCCCACCCGGCGGCGGCGTAGCCCAGCCGCCCCGCCACCGCCACCACCTGGCCGGGCCGCGCGCCCGACCGCAGCACAGGAGCGCGCCCGTGCAGGTCGCCCAACGCGGTCACGCCGAGGACGACCAGGTCGCAGCGGGTGACGTCGCCGCCGGCCACGCTGGCGCCCACCGTCGCGCACTCGTCGCGGAAGCCGTCGGTCAGCGCGTCGAGCCAGTCGAGGGGCAGGTCGGCCGGGATGCCGAGCCCCACCACGATGGACGTCGGCGTCGCGCCCATGGCGGCCACGTCGGCGAGGTTCTGGGCGGCGGCCTTGCGGCCCACGTCGTAGCCGCCGGACCAGTCGCGCCGGAAGTGTCTGCCCTCCAGCAACAGGTCCGTCGAGACGACCACACGCCCGTCGGGCGCGCTCATGACGGCGGCGTCGTCCCCGGGGCCGAGCATTACCGCCGCTCCCTGGGGCAGACGTGCGGTAATACGATTTACCACACCGAATTCGCCGAGATCTCCGACTGTGATGGCGCACCTCCTGACGCACACAGGGTACGGTGGCCCTTCGGCGTGATCCAATCGCCCGGGGAGGACGTGATGGTGCAGGCCTACATCCTTATCCAGACCGAGGTCGGCAAGGCTGCCGCCGTGGCCCAGGAGATCTCCGGGATCCCCGGAGTGACCCAGGCCGAGGACGTGACGGGGCCCTACGACGTGATCGTGCGCGCTGAGGCCAACAACGTCGACGAGCTGGGCAAACTCGTCGTCGCCCAGATCCAGGCCGTGCAGGGCATCACACGTACTCTTACGTGTCCGATCGTTCATATTTGAAGGTAGTTCGCATGCGTGCCGCAGCCGTGCTGCTCGTGCTCCTGACGCTCGCCGGTTGCGGCACCGTACGCGTCGAGCCGCCCGTCCCGGCGGGCGAGGCGGTGGCGGCCTGCGACAAGCTCGCCACCCTGCTGCCCGAGACGCTCGACGGCGACGAGCGGACCCCGTCGGAGCCGGAGTCGCCGTACGTCGCCGTCTGGGGCTCCGGCGCCATCGCGCTGCGCTGCGGCGTGCCCCGGCCGGCCCGGATGGCGCCCACCGACCGGCTCCAGGAGATCGGCGGCGTGGGCTGGTTCGCCGATCCCGACCGGCCCACGTTGTTCACCGCCGTGACCGATCCGGCCTACATCGAGGTCACGGTCGGCGGCGAGCACGTGGCCGCGGAGGTGCTGGCCGACCTGTCGAAGCCGATCGCCCAGGTCTCAGCGCAGCCCGGGTGAGCGCGACAGGGCGAGCTGGATGAGCCGGTCGACCAGCGCCGGGTACGACAGCCCCGAGGCCGCCCACAGCTGCGGCGCCACCGACAGCGACGTGAAGCCGGGCATGGTGTTGATCTCGTTGAGGATGAGCCTGCCGTCGGGCGTGTAGAAGAAGTCGACCCGCGCGAGCCCCTCGCACTCCAGCGCCTCGAACGCCCGCACCGCCATCGCCCGCAACTCCTCGCCGGTCTCCTGCGGGATGTCGGCGGGCACGGTCAGCGACATCTGGTCGGGGTAGTACTTCGCCTCGAAGTCGAAGAACTCCTGGCCGCCCTCGACCCGCACCTCGCCGGGCAGCGACGCGGCGGCCGGCTCGTCGCCCAGCGACTGCAGCACCGCGCACTCGATCTCGCGGCCGGCGATCGCGGCCTCGATGAGCACCTTGGGGTCGTGCCGGCGGGCGAACTCCACGGCCTCCTCCAGGCTCGCCCGGTCGTGGGCCTTGGAGATGCCCTGCGACGAGCCCGCCCTGGCCGGCTTGACGAACACCGGGTAGCCGAGTTGCTCGGCCTCCTTGAGCACGCACTCACGGTTGAGCCGCCAGTCGCGGTCGCGGACGACGACGTAGGCGCCCGTCGGCAGCCCCGCGGCGGCCAGCACGGTCTTCATGTACGCCTTGTCCATGCCCACCGCGCTGGCCAGCACGCCGGAGCCGACGTACCGCACGCCGGCCATCTCGAGCAGGCCCTGGATCGTGCCGTCCTCGGCGAACGGCCCGTGCATCACGGGGAAGACCACGTCGACGGAGCCGAGCTCCACGGGGATGCTGCCGGGGTCGTAGGCCACCAGCGAGCTGCCGTCGGTCGGCAGCGCCAGCGCCGCGCCGCTGGTGTCGACGGCCGGCAGCTCACCGCCCTCGATGGCGAACCGCTGGTCGGACGCGGCCAGCACCCATCTGCCGTCCTGGGCGATCCCGATGGGGATCACCTCGTACTTGCTCCTGTCGATCGCCTCCAGCACGCTTCCCGCGCCCATCAGGGACACGGCGTGCTCGGAATTGCGACCCCCGAAAACGACGGCGACGCGTGGCTTGCTCATGGTGTCCGAATCTACCGGGACGGCCCTGGCACGGCGAGACGAGCACGCCGTATTGCGACATTTCCGCTGGCAGCCGAGGTCAGACGCCGTACCTCTCGGGCTTCGGCGAGCGGGACATGAGCAGCATGCCCGCCTCGGACGGCGACATGCCGTCGTGGACCACCCCGACGACGACCTCGGTGATCGGCATCTCGACGTCGTGTTTCCTGGCCAGCTCCAGCACCGACTCGCAGGACTTCACGCCCTCGGCGGTCTGCCTGGTGGCCGCGACCACCTCGTCGAGCGTCATGCCCCTGCCGAGGTTCTCCCCGAACGTCCGGTTGCGCGACAGCGGTGACGTGCACGTCGCCACGAGGTCGCCCATGCCCGCCAGGCCGGCGAACGTGTGGGGGTCGGCCCCGAGCGCGGCGCCGAGCCGGGAGATCTCGGCCAGGCCCCGGGTGATGAGCATGGCGCTGACGTTGTCGCCCATGCCCATGCCCGCCGAGACGCCCACGGCCAGCGCGATCACGTTCTTCACCGCGCCGCCCAGCTCGACCCCGATCACGTCGGGGTTGGTGTAGGGGCGGAACCACGGCGGCAGGTGGCAGATGGCCTGGAGGCGTTCGGCGACCGCGACGTCGGTGCAGGCCACCACGGTCGCGGCGGGCTGGCGGTGGGCGATCTCCTGGGCCAGGTTGGGCCCGGAGACGACCGCGACCCGCTCCTCCGGCACCTCGGCGACCTCGCGGATCACCTCGCTCATGCGCTTGGTCGTGCCGAGCTCGATGCCCTTCATCAGGCTGACCAGCACGGCCTTCGCCGGGATGTACGGCCGCCAGGCCGCCAGGTTGGGCCGCAGCCGCTGCGACGGCACGGCCAGCACCACGAAGTCGGCCCCGGCGAGCGCCCGCTCGGGGTCGGTCGTGGCCCGCAGCGTGGGCGGCAGCGGCACGCCGGGCAGGTAGTCGGGGTTGACGTGGTCGCGGTCGATCGCCTCGACCAGCTCGCGCCTGCGGCCCCAGAGCGTGACCTCGTTGCCGGCCTCCGCCAGGATCATCGCGAACGTGGTGCCCCACGAGCCCGTGCCGAACACGGCCACCTTCGTCATGCCATCACCGTCCGGCGGGGTCGTAGGGAGTCTCGGGGGCCTTCTCTCCCCGCAGCTCCGCCAGCTGCGCGGTGACCGCCGCCATGATGTCGGCCGTCGCCGCGCGCAGCACGTCGGCGCGCGGCGGCTGCCCCGCGTACTTCGACAGGTCGACCGGCTCGCCCACCGACACCCGGAAGGTCTTGCGCGGGAACAGCCTCGGCCTCTTCTCACCGTACGGCAGCAGCTCGTGTGCTCCCCAATGGGCCACCGGGATGACCTGCGCGCCGCTCTCCAGCGCCAGCCGGGCCGCGCCGGTCTTGCCCACCATGGGCCACAGGCGGGGATCGCGGGTGCAGGTGCCCTCCGGGTAGAACAGGATCGCGCAGCCGTCGGCGAGCCGTTCGGACGAGACGCGCAGCGACCTGGCCGCCTCGGCGCTGCCCCGGTCGACCGGGATGGCGAGCAGACTGCGCACGGCCTTGCCCAGGAGCGGCACCTTGAACAGCGCCGACTTGGCCAGGATCACCGGCCAGCGGCCGTGGTTGTACAGGAAGTGCGACAGCAGCACGGGATCGGTCCACGACAGGTGGTTGGCGGCGATGATGACGCCGCCGGTGCGCGGGAGGCGCTCGCCGTGTCGCCAGTCTTTCTTGACCAGGAGCCAGGACAGGGGTTTCACCACAACGACTGCCAGGGTTTCCCAGAAACGCGACGGTCTCGTGGGGCGGCTCATGGTCTCCTCCAACACGTACGGGATGCGCCCCAAGTCTCCCGGTTGGCCGGAGGAGATGTCGAGGCGGGATGCTTACCCTATGAGCATCCGCTGGTCCCTGGTCATTCCGGTGAAGACGCTGGTTGCGGCGAAGACCCGGCTCGCCGCCGCGACGGGCCCGCACCGTACGCGCCTCGCCGTGGCCGTGGCCTGCGACACCGTGGCCGCGGCGCTGTCCTGCCCGCCGGTCGCCCGGGTGGTCGTGGTGACGGCCGATCCCGCCGCCGCCGGGCCGCTGGCCGCGCTGGGGGCCGACGTGGTGCCCGACCCCGACCGCGGGCTCAACACCGCGCTGCGCACCGGGGCCGCCCACGCCGTACGCGTGGCGCCCGGCGACGCGGTGGGCGCGCTGCAGGCCGACCTGCCCGCGCTGCGGCCGGCCGAGCTGGCGGTGGCGCTGGAGGCGGCGGCGGAGTTCGACCAGTCGTTCGTGCCGGACGCGCTCGACGTCGGCACGACGTTCTACGGGGTGCTGCCCGGCCGGCCGTTCGGGCCGCGGTTCGGCGGGGAGTCGCGGGCCAAGCACCTGGCGGCCGGGGCCAAGGAGTTGTGCGTCCCGGGCATCGACTCGCTCAGGCGCGACGTGGACACCCCCGACGACCTGCGGGCGGCCATCCGCCTCGGGCTCGGCGAGCACACCGCGGCGGTCGTCGCCGACCTGTGGCCGCTCACGCCGCCACCCGCCTGATGCCGGGGGCGGTGACGATCGCGAGGTACGACAGCCCGAGCAGGGCGACCCCGGCCGCGAAGACCCCCTGACCGCCGAGCCACTCCCCCAG
>NZ_POUD01000168.1 GCF_003236395.1 Nonomuraea aridisoli
CAGCGACAGATGTATATAAGAGACGGGCTCTGGGGGGCGGGGGGGCGCGGCGGTTCTGGGTGCCGATGCTGGACGGCACCGAGCGGGTCGGCGTGCTGGGCGTCACCGTGCCGCGTGACGACGAGCTCGCCGCGTCGCGGGCGAAGAACCTGGCGTCCCTGGCCGCGGTCCTGCTGATCAGCAAGCGCCCGCACAGCGACTCCTACGCGCGCCTGGTCCGGACCCGCCCGCTGACGCTGTCGGCCGAGGTGTTGTGGAACCTGCTGCCGCCGGGCACGTTCGCCACCGAGGAGATGGTGGTCAGCGCCGCCCTGGAGCCCGCGTACGACGTGGGCGGCGACGCCTACGACTTCGGGCTGGACGGCCGTACCCTGCGCCTGGCGGTCTTCGACGCGATGGGGCACGACACCTCGGCCGGGCTGACCGCCACCCTGGCCATCGGCGCGTTCCGCAACAGCCGCCGGCTGGGCGAGGAGCTGCCGGAGACCGCCGAGGCGGTCGACGCGGCGATCCAGGAGCAGTTCACCGGCCGCTTCGCCACCGGCATCCTGGCCGAGCTGGACATCGGGACGGGCATGCTGAGCTGGGTGAACCGGGGCCACCACCCGCCGCTCGTGATCCGCGAGGGCCGCCTGGTGGCGACGCTGCAGGGCGTGCCGGACCCGCCGATGGGGCTGGGCCTGGGCGCCGAGACGGGGCTGCTGTCGTACCAGCTCCAGCCGCGTGACCGGCTGCTGCTCTACACCGACGGCGTGATCGAGGCGCAGAGCCCCGACGGCGAGCTGTTCGGCCTGGAGCGGTTCATCGACTTCGTGGTGCGGCACGAGGCGGACGGGCTGGCGGCGCCGGAGACGCTGCGACGGCTGATCCAGGCCATCCTGAAGCACCAGCGCGGCCGGCTCCAGGACGACGCGACCGTGCTGACGGTGGAATGGCGCAACACCCAGCACGCGCACGGTCTCGTTCTGTGAGAGGCGCACGTTCGCCGGATCTCCGCCCGGGTAGGGGGCAGGCCCTTTCGGGAGAGGAGAGGCGTGCCGCTCGAACAGCTCGTCCACATCGTGTCCGGCACGGCGATGATCAGCCGGCGCCGTCGGGGGCCCGGCCCGGCGGTCGTGTGCGTGCACGGCGCCGGGGTGTCCGGGCGGGAGATGCTGCCGTTCGTCCGCGAGCTGGGCGCGACGCACGACGCCTGGGCCGTGGACTTGCCCGGATTCGGCCGTAGTGAGAAGCCCTCCGCCCCGCCCACGCTGGCGGGGTTGTCCGATGCGGTGGCCGCCTGGCTGGAGGAGGCGGGGCTGGAGCGGGCGTGCCTGCTCGGCGGCTCGTTCGGCTGCCAGGTGGCCGTGGACGTCGCGGTCCGCCATCCGGACCGGGTGACCGCGCTGGTGCTGACCGGCCCGACGGTGGATCCGCTCGGCCGCTCCCCCGTCCGGCTGGCCGCGCAGTGGCTGCGCAACTCGGTGCACGAGAGCCCGCGCATGGCGCCGCTGAACGTCGCCGACTACGTCGACGCGGGGCCGCGCCGCGTGCTGGCGAGCTTCGGCGTCTCGATGCGCGACCGGGTCGAGGACAAGCTGCCGTACGTGGCCGTGCCGGCCCTCGTCGTGCGCGGCGGCCGGGACGCCATGGTGCCTCAGGCGTGGGCGGAGGAGGTGACGCGGCTGCTGCCCCGGGGGCGGCTCGTGGTCATGGAGGGGCTGCCGCACATGGTGCCGTACCGGGACCCGCGCGGGCTGGCCCGCGTGGTCGCCGGCTTTCTCGAGGAGGTGGCCGCGTGAGGCCGGGCAAGGCGGTGGCGTCGTTCGACTCGGCGACCGGGATGTTGCGGGCGCTGTCGAGGTTCCTGCACGACAAGGACGTGCCGCTGATCGGGCAGGGCCCGGCGGCCGTCGAGCCGGCGATGTCCGCGCTGCTCGGCGCGGCGGGCCGGCTGCCGCGCGCGCTGCAGGAGAAGGCGTACGCGGTCAGCGGCTGGGCGGAGGCGGTGCCGCTGCGGCGGGTGGCGGAGATCCGGTCGGAGGAGCTGGCCCGCTGGGTGACCGGGCACTATCCGCGGCGCCGGTATCCGGTGGCGTTCGTCGGGTCGTCCAACGGGGCGCTGACGCACCTGGCGGCGGCGGTGTCGGCGCCGTGGCTGCCGCAGACGCTGCTGCTGCCGGTGCGACGGCACGGCGTGCACCCCGACGACCCGCGCGGCGACCTGGAGGCGACCCGGCGGGCCGGGCGGGCGCTCCTCGACGCCAACCCCGACCTGGTGCTGCACCACATGCACGACGCCAACCAGGACCGCCTGATGATCGCGGGCATGACGTACTTCCGGGTGAAGTGGCGGCGGCTGCCGCGGGCGTACGCGCGGTTCCTGGAGGAGTCGCTCGAACCGGGCGCGACGCTGGTCGTGGTGGAGTGCGGGCTGCGCTGGCCGAGCACGCGGGTGGGGCCGCGGCACGTGTTCCAGCACGGCGCGCTGGGCGGCGCGACGCCAGAGGAGTACGAGCACGGCGGCCCCCGCGTCGCCGACTACCTGCGCCGCTACGGCTCGCCGAGGCGCGCGTGGGACTATCCGCCGGCCGACGGCGAGCGGCCGGAGGCGGAGTGGGGGTTCGAGCCGGAGCTGCTCGGCGACCTGGAGGAGCTGGCCGGCCGCAACGGCTGGCGCCTGGCCCGCCTGCGTTTCGGCGAGCCTGAGGACCTGAGCCCGGCCGTCGCCGACCTCCACCGGTCCTGGCACGAGGACCGCGGCCTGCCGGCCGACCGGCTGCTGGTGGAGTGCTTCCTGCTGCTGGAGCCGTGGTGGGCGTTGCGCAGCGGCTCGGCGCCGTTCTGGACGGTGTTCAACACCGAGGCCTCGCACGCCCGGCTGCGCTCCTACCTCGACGCCGCCGACCCGTACGACGAGATCCGGCTCGTCCTGTTCTCGCACGGGGTGGACTCGGTGGGGCTGGCGCCGATCGACGCCTGGCGGGAGCTGCTGGCCAGGGCGCGCAAGGTGGGCGTGTTCACCGGGGTGGACACCCGCGCCTACCCGCGCGACTTCGCCGTGCTGGCCCGCGCCCACCGGGAGCTGGCGCGGATCAGGACGACGTACCCGATGCCGCTGCCGATGGAGTGGGCGCGGGCCGAGGAGTTCCTCGGCAAGCGCGAGGAGCTGGAGCTGCGCACCGGCTGACCCGTCAGGGCAGCCGGTGCAGGCCCTCGTGCCGCACGGTCCAGGAGTCCGGGAAGCCGGGCGCGGGCGGGCCGCCGTCCCAGCCCCTGGCCATGAGGGCGACCGCGGCGAGCAGGCCGCCGTTGCCGGGCAGGTAGACGGGCAGGCCGGGGCTCTGCCGGTTGTGCCCGTTCGGCAGGTACGTGTTCTTGGCGACGGGCATGAGCAGCGCGTCCACGGCCAGGTCAGGCTCGCCGAGGCGGGTGGCGGTCATGGCGATGGCCGGGTAGTCCCAGCCCCAGGTGGACTCCCAGTCCCAGTCGGCGAGCACGTCGCGCAGGGTGGCGCGCATGACGGCGGGGTCGACGATCGGGGTCGGGGGGACGAAGCCGAGCGCGTACACCATGGACGGGTGGTCGTCGCGGACGGTGTACGGCGGCGCGTCCATGGCCGCGTACACGCCGTCGCGCACCAGCGGGGCGGCCATCCCGGCGGCCACCTCCGCCCAGGAGGGTTCGGGGGCCAGGCCCAGCAGCCGCCGCCAGCGTTGGGCCGTGTCCAGCGCCCACGCCCAGTACGCCAGCTCGAACGTGGGGTTGGCGGCGTCCGCGCGCACGCCGGCGTAGGACTCCTGGGCGGGGACGAGCGGCGGGCCGAGACCGTACCCACCGGGGCCCTTGACGGCGAAGGCGGCCATGAAGGCGGCCGTCTCCAGGACGAGGTCGCCGTAGAGGGCGACGGCGCGGCGGGTGCCGATCGCGCGGCGCACCAGCTCGGCCAGGTAGATCGGGTGCGGCTGCTGCCACACCAGGAACGGGCCGATCGGGCTGGGGCTCTCGCGGCCGTCGGGGCCGACCTGCTTGGGCCAGCGCGCCCCAGGGCAGCCCTGCGCGCGGGCGGTCTCCCGGGCGCGCGGCAGGACGGCGGTGTACCAGCCGAGGCTGCGTTCGAGCAGTTCGGAACGGCCCCACAGCGGGAAGTGCGCCGCGTGCCACCAGTGCATCTCCAGGTGGAAGCGGCCCCGCCAGCTGTTGGCCATCAGGCCGGTCTCGGCCGGCGGGGTGGAGCCCGCGCAGTGGATCGCGGTGAGGTACTGCGACAACACGATGCGGCGTTCCAGCTCGGGGGCGCGTTCGTCATGGCCGCCGGACAGGTCGACGGCGCCGCCGGTGCTCCAGAAGCGCTCCCAGTGCCGCTCGGAGGCCGCCACGACCTCCCCGAAGGACGCCTCGGGGCCGGGTGTGCCCTGGTGGAAGGCGACGACCAGCTCGGCCGCCGTCCCGTCGAGGGCGAGCAGGAACTCGTGCGGCCCGGTCCGCTCGGCCCGGCCGCCGGTCATGGTGACCGTCACCTCGTACACGGTACCGTCGAGCCGCCGCGCCACCGTGAGCCCGCCGGCCGACGGCCGCGGCACCGAGGTGTGCGCCCGCGGCCGCGACCAGTCGGCGGCGTTGCCCCACGCCTGCGACCCGTACGGGAAGGCCAGCCGCACCGCCACCCCGTCCAGCCCGGGCGACTCGATCCGGAAGGCGAGCACGTCCCGCTCGGGGTGGCAGGCGGTGACGACCTGGAACGGCGTGCCGCGCAGCAGGTAGCGGCTGGTGAGCACGCCGGTCCACAGGTCGAGCCGCTGCCGCGCGCCGCGCACGTCGTCCGGCGCGAGAGCCCCGCCGCCGGCCGCGACCAGTCCGATCCGGGCGAGGTCGAGCCGGTGCGGGTTGGCGCGCAGCCACGCCTCCGCCGGCGACGGGCGGGCGATGTCCGCCATGTCGACGTACGGCGCCGGCCCGCGCGGCGTCCGGTAGGTCCGCGTCGTCTGCGCCAGGTCGTAGGAACCGGGGACGCTGTGCCAGCCCCACGAGGCCATGGTCGCCAGCAGTGTCCCCGGCCCTTCGGGGTCCTCGACCGGGTGGAGGCCGGGGAAGGTCTGCAGCCCGGTGACGTCGGCGGTGTAGCAGAGCTCGCCGTTGCCCACGGACAGCGGCGACTCCGGCAGCACGGACGTCACCTCGACCGCGTGCCGGCCGACGAGCGCGCGGCGGTCGATCATCAGCCGATCGCCGTCCCGACCTGCTTGATGAAGTCGGCCGCGGCGGCGGCGGGCTGCTGGCGGCCGAAGAGCACCTCGGCGTTGACCCGGTCGAGGATCTTCCACACGTCGGCGGAGCCGGTCGGGCCGATCACCAGCGGCGGGCCGGCCTTCGGCGTCAGCGTGTCGATGAACTCGGTCTCGATCTGCTGCTCCTCGCTGAGTTGCGGCTCGATGGCGGCGCGGACGTCGGAGTTGGCCGGGATGCCCCGGTCGGTGAGGACGATCTTGCCGGCGTCGGCGCTGTTCACCAGGAAGTCGACGAGCTTGGCCGCCTCCTGCGGGTGCTCGCTCCTGGCGTTGATCGTGTAGATCTGCGAGGCCTGCAGCCACATGCCGGGCTGGGCGCCCTGGCTCTCGCCCGGCACCCGGATCAGCCGCAGCGGCGCGCCGGAGGCCTTGCGCAGCGCGGTGATCTGGTTGCTCCAGTCGAACTGCATCGCGGCCAGCCCGCGGCCCATCAGGGTCTGCTCGGGCGCCGGCTGGGTGGTGAGCTCGGCGGTCTGCGAGGCCGGCGGGGTCGCCCCGGCCTTGAGCAGGTCGAGCGTCATGGTCCACCAGTCCACCAGGGTCTTGTCGCTGATGCCGACCTTGCCGTCGGCGGTGTAGAGCGACTCGCCGCGCTGGCGGGAGAAGATGTCCAGCATGTCGGTACGGGTCGGGTCCGTCAGCGCGAACGACTCGTCGGGCAGCTTGCCGGCCAGGTCCTTGGCGATGCGGGAGAAGTCCTCCCAGCTCCAGGTGTCCTCGTCGGGCAGTTCCACGCCGGCCTTGTCGAACAGGTCGGGGTTGACGACCAGCGCGATGGCGTTCACGCCGGTCGGTACGCCGTACTGGACGTTGCTGAACTTGCCGTTGCCGAGGGCGGCGGCGCCGATCTTGTCGGTCTTGAGCACGCCGCCGACCGTGGCCAGGTCGAGCAGGGCGCCGCGGTCGCCGTACTCGCGGGGGTAGGCGCCGCCGAGCGTGATGACGTCGGGTGCGCGCCCGCCCGCGACCTCGGTGGCCAGGCGGTCGAAGTAGGAGTTGAAGTCGGTGTAGGTGCCCTTGACCGTGATGCCGGGGTTCTTGGCCTCGAAGGCGTCGATGACCTTCTGCGTGGCCTCGGCCCGGTCGTTGTTGCCCCACCAGCTGAAGCGCAGCTCGACGGCGCCTGACTCGCTCTCGCCGCCGGACGAACCGCCGCAGGCCGAGACGACCGCCAGCATGACGCCGGCCAGGCAGAGCGCCGCCAGCCCTCTGGTTCTCTTCACCATGGTCGTTCTCCTTGTTAGAACGTTTTAATCACAGATCACCGGAAGCCGGTGGTGGCGATGCCCTGCGTCAGGTAGCGCTGCCCGGCCAGGAAGAACCCGAAGATCGGCGCGAGGCCCACGATGGACATGGCGAACAGCTGCCCCCAGGCCGTCTCGCCCTGGCCGTCCATGAACGAGCGCAGCGCGACCGGCATGGTCCACAGCTCGGGGTCGGTCAGGAAGATGAGCTGGCTGAAGAAGTCGTTCCAGGTCCAGATGAACGTGAACACCGCCGAGGTGGCGAGGGCCGGGATCGACAGCGGCATGACGATCCGCCAGTAGATCCTGATGTGGCCGCAGCCGTCGATGCGCGCCGCCTCGTCCAGCTCCTTGGGCAGCCCGCGGATGAACTGCACCATGAGGAAGATGAAGAACGCGTCGTGCGCCAGGAACTTCGGCACGACCAGCGGCAGGTTCGTGTTGATCCAGTCGAGCTGGGCGAACAGCACGTACTGGGGGACGATCAGCACGTGGACGGGGAGCATCAGCGTCGCCAGCATCATGGCGAAGAAGATCTTCCTGCCCCGGAACTCCAGCCGGGCGAACGCGTACGCCGCCAGGGAGCACGAGATCAGGTTGCCCGCCACGGCCAGGATCGCGATCACGGCCGAGTTGATCAGATAGTGGTGGAACGGGTACTCCAGCGCCGTCCAGCCGTCCACGTAGTTGCTCAGGTCGAGCTCGGTGGGCCAGATCGACGGGTCGCGGAAGATGGTCTCGGTGGGCTTGGCCGAGCTCGACACCATCCACAGCAGCGGGTAGAGCATCACCACGCCGCAGACGATCAGCAGCGCGTGCTTCGACAGCCGCCGCGACCGGCCGCCCCTGATCTCAGTTGCCATAGAACACCCACCGCTTGGCGAAGAGGAAGTTGAGACCGGTCAGCGCGGCGATGAGCGCCAGCAGGATCCACGCCATCGCGGAGGCGTAGCCCATGTCGAAGGAGCCGAAGCCGCGCTCGTACAGGTAGAGCGTGTAGAGCAGGGTGGCGTCGGAGGGGCCGCCGCGGCCGCCGCTGATGACGAACGCCTGCGTGAAGCTCTGGAAGGCGCCGATCATCTGCAGCACGACGTTGAAGAAGATGATCGGCGTCAGCATCGGCAGCGTGATGTGGAAGAACCGTCTCACGGTGCCGGCGCCGTCCACCTGCGCGGCCTCGTAGTAGGAGACGGGGATCTGCCGGAGCCCGGCCAGGAAGATGACCATCGGGGCGCCGAACGTCCAGGCGTTGAGCAGCACGAGCGTGCCCAGCGCGAAGTCGGGATGGGCGACCCAGCTCACGCCTTCGACGCCGAAGAAGGCGAGCAACTGGTTGACCAGGCCCTCCTGGCCGAAGATCTGCCGCCACAGGATGGCGATGGAGACGCTGCCGGCCAGCAGCGAGGGCAGGTAGTAGACGGACCGGTAGAAGGCCAGCCCGCGTACGCCGCGGTTGAGCAGCAGCGCCAGGCCCAGGGCCAGGACGAGCTGGATGGGCACCGACACGAACACGTAGAGGAAGGTGACCAGCAGCGACTTGTGCAGCCGCGGGTCGTCCAGCATCTCGCGGTAGTTGTCCAGGCCGAGCCATTCGGGCGGCTTGAGCAGGGTGTACTCGGTGAACGACAGGTAGAGGGAGCGGAGGATCGGCCCGATGGTGAAGGCGGCCATGCCGATGAACCACGGCGTGAGGAACAGGTAGCCGATGCGGTCCTGCGGCGGCCCGCCCCGGCGCGCGAGAAGCCGGCGGCGGGGTGGGTCTTCGGTCGGAGGTACGGGTCCAGGGGGAGGCGGGGCGACGGTCGCGCCCGCCGTATCCAAACGTTTGCTCATCGATCACCCTTCACGGTCGCGCTGAGCCGCACGCGACCGGGGAACAGGGGCATAAGCCGTGATCGGGCTATGAGTAACCAGTTTCTAACACCGGGCACTTCTGGTGTCAACGCACTGTTAGCCGACTGACTACCAGGAAAAACGCGAACCCCCACGTCTTGCGCTCATCTCCGACAAACGGTTGTAATGCATGGTGAGAAACCGGTATCTCCCGTGATGCCGCCCGAGGGTGCCCCCCGTGGCGGCGCGGCGAGGCGACGCATGCTGGGATGAGTCCCTGAGCGTGCAGGGAGAGTGCATGAGGGCGAGCACCGAAAACGGTGACCAGGAGCGGGACCGGGACGGCGGTGGCGGGCCGCGCGCCGGGCGGCGCGGGCCCCGGCCCGCGGGAGCGGCGACGATCAGCCGGGTCGCCGAGGCGGCCGGCGTCTCACGGGCGACCGTCTCCCGGGTCATGAACGGCTCCCCGACCGTCAGCCCCGAGCTGGCCGCCCGCGTGCGCGCCGCCGCCGAGGCGCTCGACTACGCGCCCAGCCCGGCCGCGCGGCGGCTCGCGCTCGGCCGCACCGGCACCATCGCGCTCGTCGTCCCCGACCTCGGCAACCCGCTCTTCCAGGGCGTGCTGCGCGGGCTCAGCCAGGCCGCCGGCAAGGCGGGCCGCCAGCTGCTGGTGGCCGAGTCCGACGAGGACCCGGAGGAGGAGGTGATCCTCGCGCTGGAGGCGCGGCGCAACTCCGACGGGCTCGTCCTGGCCTCGCCGCGGGCGCCCGCCGAGCGGCTGTGCTCGATCGGTGAGCGGCTGGCGCCGTTCGTGCTGGTCTACCGGGAGGTGCCCGGCCTGGGCGCCCCCTCGCTGTCGATCGACAACGCGGCCGGCGTCCGCGACCTCGTCGCCCACCTGACCGGGCTCGGGCACCGCCGCCTGGCCTACCTGGCGGGGCCGCCGGGCAGCGCGGGCAACGCCGAACGGCTCGCCGCGCTGCGCGCCGCCACCGGCGGCCTGGAGGTGACCGTGCTGCCGTGCGGCTCCATGTTCGACGACGGCCACGCCGCCGCCCCCGCGGTCGTGGAGCGCGGGGCGAGCGCGGTGGTCGGGTTCAACGACATGGTCGCCTCCGGCGTGCTGACCGGCCTGCGCGAGCTGGGCGTCGGCGTGCCGGACGACGTGTCGGTCACCGGCTTCGACGACATCCCGTTCGCCCGTTACACCACGCCGCCGCTCACCACCGTCTCGATCCCGAAGAGCGAGCTGGGCCGGCAGGCGTGGGAGCGCCTGTGGGCTCTGATGAACGGCGAGGGCGGCGGCTACAACGTGCGCTACCAGCCACGGCTGCTCGTTCGCGGCAGCACCGGGCCGGCGCCATCCCGATGAGGAGGACACACATGGAGTGGATCAGTGTCAGCGGCGACCGGCTGGCCGGGGAGTCCGGGGAGACGGTCGTCCTGACCGGCGTCGGCCTCGGCGGGTGGATGAACATGGAGAACTTCATCACCGGCTACCCCGCCACCGAGTCGCTGCAACGCGCCGCCCTGCGCGGGGTGCTCGGCGAGGAGGGCTACGAGCGGTTCTTCCGCCGGTTCCTCACCGACTTCTTCGACGCCGGCGACGCCCGCCACCTGGCCTCCTTGGGGCTGAACTCGGTGCGGGTGCCGTTCAACTACCGCCACTTCGAGGACGACGACCGGCCGTTCGTGCTGAAGGAGGAGGGGTTCTCCTGGCTGGACCGGGTGATCGGGCTGTGCGCCGACGCCGGGCTGTACACGATCCTCGACCTGCACGCCCTGCCGGGCCGGCAGAACCAGCACTGGCACAGCGACAACCCGACCCACTGGGCGGAGTTCTGGAACCAGCGGCACTTCCAGGACCGCGTCGTGCACCTGTGGGAGGCGATCGCCGACCGCTACAAGGACCGGCCCGAGGTGGCCGGCTACAACCCGGTCAACGAGCCCGCCGACTCCTCCGGCGCCGTCATCGGGCCGTTCTACGAGCGGCTGGAGCGGGCCATCCGCGCCGTGGACGACCGGCACGTGCTCTTCCTGGACGGCAACCGCTACTCGACCGACTTCTCGATCTTCGGAGACCCGTTCCCGAACACGGTCTACACCGCCCACGACTACGCGCTGCCCGGCATCGCCGCGGGCAGCTCCTATCCGGGGGTGACGCGCGGCGAGCACTTCGACCGGTCGGTGGTGGAGCAGACGTTCCTGCGCCGGACGGAGTTCATGCGGCGCACCGGCACGCCCGTCTGGATCGGCGAGTTCGGGCCCGTCTACGACGGCGACCCCGAGCGCGACCGGTCGCGGCTGCGGCTGCTGCGCGACCAGCTGGAGATCTACCGCGAGCACGGCGCGAGCTGGTCGTTGTGGACGTACAAGGACATCGGGCTGCAGGGCCTGGTGTACGCGCGCCCCGACAGCGCGTACGTGCGCCGGATCGCGCCCGTGCTGGAGAAGAAGAAGCGGCTCGGCGCCGACTCCTGGGGCGGCTCCGACGAGCAGGTGCGGCACATCCTGGAGCCGATCGAGGAGCTGTTCGACAAGGAGTTCCCGCACTTCGACCCGTTCCCGTGGGGGCGCAAGCCCTGGATCCAGACGCTGGTGCGCAACATCATGTTCGCCGAGCCGCTGGTCGGCGACTTCGCCCGCTGCTTCGAGGGCGTCACGCCGGACGAGGCCGAGGAGCTGGCCGGCTGCTTCGCCTTCGCCGCGTGCGAGCGGCGCGGGCCGCTGAACGACGTGCTGCGCGAGCACCTGAGCGGAGACTGAGCGTATGGAGACCGTCTTCACCTACGGCTCGCCCGCGCCGGAGTTCGGGCCGGGCGCCTCCGCCGAGATCGGCCACGAGCGGATCGCCGACAACCATGCTGGCCGCCGGACGTGAACACGAGCCATCACAAACCCACAGCTTGAGCATGGTCATGCACCAGGATCAACGAGGGTGGCCGGTGACGGGTTTCGGTCCACGGGGAAAACCCTGGGCGCCTGCAACCGCCCCGGACCGGCGAAGACGAGCCGGCACCTCGGGCGCGTACGTCGCTGGTACGACGCCGCCGCCACCCCCACGCTCAGCCCCCATCCTCCGAATCCGGCCAGCCCCACGACCGCCACCCACGCGCCAAGCCCGTCGGGCAACGACAGATCGGCCCCCGACACCAGCAACGCGAGCACGAGGAACGGATAGAGCCCGAGACTGGTCGCCCCCAGCCAGGCCGGCACCAGCAGCACCCACCTGGACACCCGCCGGCCACCCAGGACCGGCACCCACCTCGGGAACGCCTGCCCCCACCGGTTCACCAGCGCGGCGCTCAACACCGCCCCGGCCAGCGCCAGGACGGAGGTGAGATCAATGCCCAGCCGCCCCAGCACGGCACTCGGCCCGGAACCGGCGGCCAGATCGGGCCCGACAGACCCGGCGAGCGGCACGCCGAGCGCCCAGACCGCCTTCATCACGATGTACGGAACGAAGACCGCGGCCCCCAGATAGGCGGTCCACCGCACGGCGGCCGGTGCGCGGGCGGGCTCCGGATGGATCCGGCCGGCGACAGGACCGTCGGGATGCGAGTGCCCGCAGCGTGCGCACACCCCGCGAGCCGCCCGCCCCTCCGCCAGAGCGGTACCGGTGAACAACGTCGCTCCCGCCGCGAAGTACAGGCTGACCAGCAAAGCGGGCCAGTCCTCCACATATCCCATGCCAAGGGCGGCCACGACCTGCATGACCAACCCGAACGTACCGAGCAGCGGCACTACGGCGGCCGCCCACACCAGAGCGGGCCTCCCCCTGGCGGCCGCCGTGACCGCGACGGCCAGCGCCACCAGCGTCCACCAGAAGGAACGCGGTAAATCAAAATGCGCCGGCGGCCTGCCGTGCTCGTTGCCCAACGCCCACGACAGCGCCAGCCCGAGCAGGCCCAGCCCCCACCCGGTCGCCGCACCCGCCACCCAGCGGGGCCATGTGCTCAACCTCATGCCTCTCATGCTCGAAGGGCGGGCAGGTCCGGCTCTCCTACCGGAGAACGGTCCTGCGGCTGCTGCGATCGCAGTAGGTCAGGCGCGGCGGGGGCGTACCAGACCGGTCTCGTAGGCGAGGATGACGAGCTGAGCACGATCGCGGGCGCCCAGCTTGGCCATGGCCCGGTTGGCGTGGGTCTTGGCCGTGAGAGGGCTCATGCCGAGGCGTACCGCGATCTCCTGGTTGGACAGGCCGCTCGCCACCAGCGCCATCACCTCGCGTTCGCGGTCGGTGAGCGGGGCGAGGTCGGGTGGCCGATCACCGGGGCGCGGCCCCGCGGTGAACGCGGCGATCACGCTCCTGGTGACCGAGGGCGACAGCAGCGCGTCGCCCGCCGCGACCACCTGGAGTGCCTTGAGCAGGTCCGCCGGCTCGACATCCTTGACCAGGAAGCCGCTCGCACCCGCCTGCAGCGCCGCGTAGACGTTGGCGTCGTCGGCGTACGTCGTCAGGACCACCACGCGCACGGCGGCCAGCTCGGGATCCGCCGTGATGAGCCGGGTGGCGGTGAGGCCGTCGATCTCCGGCATGCGGATGTCCATGATGAGCACATCCGGGCGCTCGTTCCTGGCCAACGCCACCGCCGCCCCGCCGTTGGCCGCCTCACCGACGACGCCGAACCCCGGCGACGCCTCGATGATCAGTCGAAACCCTTTCCTCGCCAGCGCATGATCATCGGCCAGCCCGATCCTGATCACACCGCCTCCGCCGGCAGCCGGGCCGTCACCGCGAACCCGCGACCCTCGACCGGTGCGGCCGTCAGTGTGCCGCCGAGGCCCTCCGCACGGGCCCGCATGCCCTCGATCCCACGGCCACCGCCCTCGATCGCCTCGACGGTCCGGGTTCCGCCCCGGTCGGTCACCGTTATCGTCAGTTCGGCGCCGTACCTGATCCTGACCTCGGCCGTCGCACCCATGCCCGCGTGGCGCAGAACGTTGGTGAGGGCTTCCTGCACGATCCGGTAGGCCGCATGACCCACGGCGGCGGGCACAGGATGATCGGGCCCTTCACGGATGATCGTGACGGGCAGGCCCGCGTCCCGCATGGCCGCATCCAGCGCGCCGAGCCGGTCCAGGCCAGGCGGCTCGCCGTGCAACCATCCCAGCGTGGCCTGCAACTCGCGCATCGCCGCCCGGCTCGTGTCACGGATGCCGGTGAGCACCTCACGCAGCTCAGGCCGGTCCCCGTCCCGGCCGTCGCCACCGTCGCCACCGTCGCCGCCGCCACCATCGCCACCGTCGCCACCGTCGCCGCCGCCGAGCAGGTGCAGCGCGGCGGCAGACTGCACGGCGACGCTCGTCACGCTCTGCCCCACCACGTCGTGCACCTCACGCGCGAGCCGCAACCGTTCCTCGGCCAGCCGCTCGCGCTCCCGGGCGGCGGCCGCTCCACGCCGCGCGGCGACGACCTCACCGACCAGTAGCGCAACACCGAACACCACCAGCCACGTGCCCGTGAAGATCAGCCGCACCGGCGCCTCCGCGGCCGGCCGGAGCGCCGCCCCCGCCACCACCACGAGCACTCCAGAGGTGGCGGCCACGCGGCGGCCGCTTACAGCGGCGGTGTAGACGCCGACCAGCGCCGGAACGCCGGCGCCCACCAGCAGGCCACCGGAGGCCATCACCCCGCAGAAGGCCCCGCATGTGATCAGGGCCGTCGCCACCGGCCATCGCTCACGCCCCGGCAGCGCCACCGCACCGAGCACGGCCAAGCCCAGGGAGACACCCCCGCGGGGGGCGGGATCGAGCAGCACCGCGGCCACGACCACCCCGGCCAGCAGGAGGTCACCGTCGGCGAACCCCAGGACCCGGCGGAACAAGACCACCCGGCCAGCGTAGCCCGATGCAGGTCTCACAGGCCGTCGGGAGTCCGCATATGGGACTTCTCCTCCGAATTGTGGACACCCTGACCTGTCGGAGCGTTGAGGCCCGAGAAGTACCTCGTGGCCGTGAAGGTCCAGCCACCCATGGGCCGCCGACGGCTGGTCAAGGAAGTGGGCTGTGTCACACGGTCGACATGTCACACCGGTTACGCCGTGATCCGTCCCAGCACGTGACGGGCGCACAGCGGCCGCTGCGTCATCTGCCCGACGTCCTCGGCGCCCGTCGCTCCAGCTGAACGGAGGCCATTCGCGTGTTCATCGCTTACCTCGTCATCACCGGCATCACGATCGTGGCCAACACTTGGGCCGCCATCGCCGACCTCGCACGGGCCAGGATCGTTCTCGTCAACTCGGATGCCGTGGGCGTCCCCCACTCATGGATCCCGCTGCTGGCCGCGCTGAAGGCCGCCGGAGCCGCCGGGCTCCTGCTCGGGCTCCTGGGCGCCCGGTTCATCGGCATCGCCGCGGCGACCGGGCTCGTGCTGTTCTTCGTCGGCGCCGTCGCCACCCACATACGCGCCCGCGTGTTCTTTCCCAACATCACCTTTCCCGGGGCCTTCCTGGTGCTGGCGATCGCATCCCTTGTCCTCGCCACCGCGCGATGACGATCGACGGTGGCCGGTCGCCGCGCAGCATCGGGCGCGCACCGCGGGCGTCCCCGGCTCAGGTGGGCCGTGGTGGGTCTGTGCTTCCACCCGGCCGACGGCAGCGCGCAAGTGGTGGCGGCCCGCGGCCTCGAAGTCACCGCCGGCTCCGCGTCGCGACCGAAGCTCCGCCGACCGTTTGCCCAGCCCAACGTCGCATCCCGCCTGGCCCGTCGATCAGGTCACGCCGGTACCGGTCACTCGCGGGGCCGGGGCCCCGCGGCGCGGCGGAGCCGGTTGGCGATCGCCAGTCCCAGCCCTTCCTCCACCGGCAAGGAGGCGACGATGAGGTCGCACCCACGCTGGTCGAGCTCGCGCAGGAACCCGTACAGCCCACGCGCGTAGGCGGCCATCGAACCGGGCACCGCCACCACGGCATGCGCCTTCACCTGGGCGCCGGAGAAGGAGGGAGGAAGAAGAACCCCCACCTGGTGTCCTACCTCTTGCGCGAGCTCGGCTTCGGCGATGACCTTCTCGGGCTCGACCAGGACGACGCGCGCACGCGGCGCGTAGTGTGACGGATGCTGGCCCGGCACCCGAACGCGGCTCGTCGAGTGGACCGCGATCCGGCGCCCCAGCGCCGCTTCAAGGTCTTCGCGCGTCACCCCGCCGGGCCGAAGGACGCTGGGGACCTCGCCCGTGGCGTCGACGATGGTCGACTCGACGCCGACCTGACAGGGCCCGCCGTCCAGCACGAAGTCGACGGCATCACCGAGCTCCACACGGACGTGGTTCGCCGTTGTCGGGCTGACCGAGCCGAAACGGTTGGCGGACGGAGCCGCGACACCGCCGCCGAAGGCCGACAGCAGCGCGAGTGCGACGGGGTGGTCGGGCACGCGCACGGCCACCGTCTCCAGACCGCCAGTCGCGTCGAGGGACACCCGGCCACCGCGTCGCAGGACCAGCGTGAGTGGCCCTGGCCAGAATCGTTCGGCCAGCAGGCGCGCCGTCGCGGGCACGTCCTCGACCCACTCGCCCAACTGCTCCGCGCCGCCGATGTGGACGATCAGGGGGTGGGAGGTCGGGCGGGCTTTGACCTGGAAGACGCGCGCGACAGCGGCGGAGTCCTCGGCGTTGGCGCCCAGACCGTAGACGGTTTCGGTCGGGAAGGCCACCAGGCCCCCGGCGCGCAGCACACCGGCCGCCTTCTCGATGTCACTGTTTCTAGCCGTCACCCTCCTCATCCTCTCACTGCCCCACTCAACCTGCGCCCCTCCCCCGACCCGCCCGACGTCGCCGCCGGCTACATCATCGCCGACGTACGGGCAAGCTACGGCCGGCCAGCACCGCCAGGAACAACAGCATGTAGCCGCCGAGCGCGTTGAGGACCCCGGTTCCCGCGCCCGCACCATGGTCGACTTCAGAAGATCTCTACTGCGACTCGACCTCAGACGCCCGGCCGCGGCTCCGGGAGGACTTCGGAGGGGCCGGCTGCCGCAGCGCCTCGATCGACGGCTCCACCTGGAACGCAGCGCGCAGACCTGTGATCGGCATGAGGCGGTCCAGGCACGGCGGAATGCTCGCCAGGACGAGGGCGCTGTTCCCTTCTCGGCTCCGCTGCAGCAGCCGGGCCGGCACGCCACCTGCTTGAAGTCGCAGCAGGTCGGGCCGCTCATGTCCAGCACCAAGCCCACCGAGTACCCGCCGACAGCCATGATGCCTTTGGCTCGCGGTCAAGGCGGAGCCGGTCGAGGCGATGCCGGATGCGTGACATGTTCACCTATGAGTCATTTACGCGCTATATCGCGAAATCACGTGTGCGCCAGGATTTGGAGGCGATAGCGCTGGTTCGAGGAGAAGGATCGTGACGACCGATCAGAGGCGCCGGGGTGGCGGCAGCGGACGGTTTCTGTGGGAGTTCGTCAGGGCGCCCATGCGTACGGCGGCGGTGCTGCCCAGCTCGGTGGGGCTGGCGGCGCGGATGGTGGCGGGTGTCCCCGAGCGTGGTGAGCCGGTGGTGGTCGAGCTGGGGGCGGGAACGGGCGCCTTCACCTCCGCCATCCAAGAGCGGCTCCGCGGGC
This sequence comes from Nonomuraea aridisoli, assembly GCF_003236395.1. GTDB lineage: Bacteria > Actinomycetota > Actinomycetes > Streptosporangiales > Streptosporangiaceae > Nonomuraea > Nonomuraea aridisoli. The sequence goes on from NZ_POUD01000168.1 coordinate 16,901, forward strand.
GGGGCAGGCACGTCGTGGTCGAGCTCAACGACAGGTTCGCGGCGGAGATCGCGCGAGCGTACCCGTCGGTCGAGGTGGTGTGCGATCACGCCGCACGCCTGCCCGCTCTGCTCGCCGAGCGAGGCGTCGGGCCGGTGGACGTCGTGGTCAGCGGTCTGCCCTGGATCGCCTACACCGGTGAGCCCCTGCTGATCGAGTCGGTGGCGCGGGCTCTCGCACCGGACGGGGTCTACACGCAGTTCGCCTACAACTGGACGCGCTGGGCGGCCCCTGCGCGGCGACTGGTCGACGGCCTGCGGACGGAGTTCGAGGAGGTCGTGACGACTATGACGGTCTGGCGCAATCTGCCGCCCGCGATGGTCTACGTGGCCCGCCGCCCCCGGGCGGCGCAGGCCGCACCGTGACCGCGTTCCGGGACGGCGGCGGGCGTCGAGAGCAGCCGTCAGGAAGGCGTCGGTTCCTGGAATCCGCACAAGGGCCGCGGTGACGGTCGCCCTCCATGTCGGTGATGTAGAACTCCCTGGCGTCGCCCAGGTCCAAGCTGAAGCGGTCCTTCTGCCGGCGCGCGTCAGCTCGGCGGAAGTCGACCAGGACGCCATCCGGTACGGCCGGCGCCAGGGGTGAGCTCTCCCCCTGGCTGGGGGAAGGCTCGCTCTCACCCTGAACGGGCGCGGTCGAGGCCGGTACGGGCGCACTCGCCGCGGGTCCGGTGGTGACGGTGCTGGTCACCCTGTCCAGAGCGGCACCGCCGGCCCCGCTAACGAACGGGGACGGCGAGCTCGCGGCCGCGGTAGAAGCCCTCCCGCTCCTCGACGACGTACGGTGCCATGACCTCACGCCGGTGCGCCTCGCCCTCGGACGTACGCCAGGCGTCACAGTCTTCCTTGGAGTCCCAGAACGACACCCCGGTGATCTCCTGCCCGTCTTCGGACCAGTACGCGTACGCCTGGCGCAGGCCCCGCGGGTACGGATCCGGGCGCCACGCCCGTTCGAACTCCTCCAGCGTGCCCGGCCTGATCCGGCGCGTCGTCACCCAGACGAAGTGCTCCCTCATCGCGGCCTCCTCCGAAACACGATTCGGCTTGATGGCGCTCTCCCCACCATAAGCCGCCGCTCCCCGGGAACCGGCCCCGCCCCCGCGCGAGGGTACAGACCTCCGCCGGCTCACGGGGGGATCACGCCGACCCGATGGCCCAGCGGCGGGGTTCGCCGACCAGGCCGGTCCAGCCACTCCCCGAGCGGTGCGGGCCGATAGCGTGGACGTCCGCATCGTCGAACACCGCCACCACCGATCGAGCGAGATCCTGTTATGCCTTTTATGCCTGGCGCAGTTGCTGGGCGATCCAGTCGTAGGCCAGCGCGGACGTGTGAGTGACGTTGCTGACGCCGCAGTGGTGATCGGCGCCGTCCGCAGTCGTGAGGGTCACGAAGTGCTTGGGGGCCCGCAGCGCCTGGTGGAACCGGCGGGCCTGTGCCAGCGCCGTCTGGGTTTCGCCCTCGGCTACCAGGCTGAGCGTCGGGCAGGCGATCTGCTCCTCCATTCCTTCCAGGCTGAAGTTCGCGGCGTGTCTCAGGAACGCATCCAGTGAGGTCACGCCGTGATTCCACAGCAGGTAGTTTTCGATCAAGGCTTGTGTGCTCCAGCTGGCGCGCCTGACCCGTTCCGATGCATCGTCGTACGAGCCACCGGTGGTCGCGTCCAGGACCAAGCCCAGTAGATCGCGCTGCGGGGAATTGGCCACCAGCGCCTTGATACGCCGGTCGTGGGCGGCCGCGCGGGGAGCGAGGTAGCCGCCGAAGCTGAGCCCGTACAAGGCAAGCCGATCGCCGTTCACAGCCGTGCGGTTGAGGGCGTAGTTCACGACTGCGCTCAGCGGCGCGGGCCGTGCTGGTGGCCAGTGTCGGCGGCTGCGCCACGGCGTGCGTAAGCCCGGCGCCGCGCTCAGCGCGCAAACCGTGGCCAAGCGCATCGCCGTGCTGCGTTCCTTCTTCACCGACGCCCACCCGCGGCACGCGAGCGGCCGCAGCCTTGGTGGAGGATTTGGCCCGGAATGGCGCGGCGGTGGAGGAGATCCGTGGATCGGGAGCCGTATCTGCCCAAGCCCTTCGTAACGTCGCATGTGAGCCCGACGACATTTGTCCAAGACTGAAGGCCGGCAGCCCATGCATCGTCTTCTGCATGAGTGAGTACAACCTTCAGCAGTCGCATGGGATGCGCGTGGTCCACGACGGTCCGCGGGAGGCGCCGCCGCTGTTGCTCGTACACGGATCGGGGTTCTCGGGCGCTTCCTGGAGCCCGGTGGTCCCGGCACTCGCCGCCCACCATCACGTCATCCGGGTCGACCTCCCAGGCTGCGGCCAATCCCCGCCCGCGCTGTCATACGACGTGCCCGTGCAGGCGGGGCGGGTGGCGGCGGTGCTCGACGACCTCGGCCTTCGTCGCGTCACCATGGTCGGGCACTCCAGCGGCGGCTACATCGCCACCGCGCTCGCCGAACAGCGCCCCGACATCGTGAGGTCGCTCGCGCTGATCAGCACCGGACCGAGTCCCGATGCGCTCCTTCCTCAGCCGTTGCTGCTTCGTGTCCTGTTGGCCCCGCCTCTCGGCCCGCTCCTGTGGTCGAGGCGTTCGGACGCGATGATCCGCAGGGGGATAAGCGCGACGTGCGCTCGCCCCGTGGACATCCCAGACGACTTGGTCGCCGATGTACGGGGCACGACGTACCGCACGTTCAGGACGGTGCTGCGCCGCAACACCGCGTACATCGCCCAGCGCAGCGTGGCCGAACGTCTCGCCGCCCTCGAAGTCCCCATGCTGGTGATCTTCGGCACTGCCGACCGCCGCTGGGAGCCGTCGTCGGCGCGCCAGTACGACGCGGTGCCGAACGCGCGGGTCGAACTGCTGCCCGGCGTCGGGCACATACCCATGTTCGAAGCACCTGAGACCACCGGCGAACTGCTGCTGGGCTTCACGGCAACTGCCGATGACAGCCCGCCGGTGGCCCCCAAGGCCTAGTGAGCCGGTCCTGAGATCCTGTCGCAGTAGCGGCAGATCCGGTCGATGATCTGGTCGGCGGTCTTGGTCCACTTGAAGGGCCGGGCGTTGTCGTTCCAGACCTTGATCCACTCCTCGAGCGCG
>NZ_POUD01000169.1 GCF_003236395.1 Nonomuraea aridisoli
GCTTCCAGCACACCGCCCGCGCGCTCCCCACGGCAGTGCCGTACGGCCCGTGCCGCCGGGACCTTCGTCCCGGCCGATCCCTACAGCGGGACCGTCCAGCACAGCCGGGTCCCGCCCTCCCCCGGCGTGTCGATGTCGGCGGTGCCGCCCAGCCGTTCGGCCCGCTGCTCGATGTTCCTCAGGCCGCTGCGGCGTTCGACGTCGCCCACACCGACGCCGTTGTCGGTGACGATGAGGGTGAGGATGCCGCCCGCGGCCTCGACGGAGACCTCGGCGCGGCCGGCCCGCGAGTGGCGGACGACGTTGGACAGGGCCTCGCGGAGCACGGCCAGCAGGTGCTCGGCGACCGGCTCGGACACCAGGGTGTCGATCTGCCCCTCCATGCGCAGCCCCGGCATGAACCCCAGATGCCCGCCGGCCCCCTCCACCAGGTCGACGATCTGGCCGCGCAGGCTCGGCACGTCGTCCTCGGGGCCGGCCTGCAGGGCGAAGATCGTGGAACGGATCTGGCGGATGGTCTCGTCCAGCTCGTCGATGCCGTGCTGCAGCCGCTTGGCCGCCTCGGGCCGCTCCACCAGCCGCAGCGTGCTCATCAGTGTCATGGCGGTGGCGAACAGGCGCTGGATCACCACGTCGTGCAGGTCCTTGGCGATCCGGTCGCGGTCTTCGAGGAGGCTGAGGCGTTCGGCGTCGCGGCGCGCCTCGGCCAGCTCCAGCGCGATGGCCGCCTGCCCGGCGAACGCGTGCAGCATCCGCTGGTCGGCGCCGCTGAACGGCAGCCGTCCGCTCCGCTTGGCCAGCACCAGCACCCCACGGACGTGGGGCGGGGCGCCCAGCGGCACGGTGAGCTCCGGCCCGAAGCCGGGGCGCCGGCGGGTGTCGGCCTCCGCGCGCGGCTCACCGCTGGTGAGCACGTCGCCCACGACCGACGCGTCGACGGTGGCGCCGAGCGGCTCGTCGGCGCCCTCCCCCTCGGCCGTCTCGACGCGCAGCAGGTCGCCCGCCGGGTCGGGCAGCAACATCTGGACGAGGTCGGCGTCGGCCATCTGGCGGGCCCGGGCGGCCACCACGGACAGCACCTGCCGGGGGTCGGCGCCCGACAGCAGGCTCGTGGTCACCTCCGACGACGCCTCCAGCCAGGTCTCGCGGCGGCGCGACTCCTCGTACAGGCGGGCGTTCTCCACCGCCACACCGGCGGCCGTGGCCAGCGCCACCACGACCGCCTCGTCCTCCTCGTCGAACTCCCCGCCGCCGCGCTTCTCGGTCAGGTAGAGGTTGCCGAACACCTCGTCGCGCACCCGGATCGGCACGCCCAGGAACGTCCCCATCGGCGGGTGGCCGGGCGGGAAGCCGTACGACTCGGGGTGGTCGGAGATGCGGCCCAGGCGCAGCGGGCGGGCCTCCTTGATCAGCAGGCCGAGCAGGCCGAGCCCGTGCGGCCAGTGCTCGATCCTGGCGATCTCCTCCTCGCTCAGCCCCACCGGGATGAACTGCAGCAGCGTGTGGCCCTGCCCGACCACGCCCAGCGCGCCGTAACTGGCGTCCACGAGCTCGGTCGCGGTCCTGACGATGCGGCGCAGCACCGTCTCCAGGTCCAGATCGCTGCCCACCGACACCACCGCGTCGAGCAGCGCGTGGACCCGGTCGCGGGTGGCCAGCACGGCGTTGAGCCGCACCTGGAGCTCGGCCAGCAGCTCATCGAGCCGCATCTGGGGCAGCAACTGACGATGCTCGCTTTCCATGGCGATCAGTCTGGCATCGGACAGCGCCTCTTCGCGCGGGCCCCCTCAGCCGGAAACCGCCGTCAAGGGCCTAAAGACCCTGGAAACACGCGATTTCGCCACGAAATCCACACCCGGATTCAGGGACTTTCGCGCCTTCCGGTCGCCGCCGCGGCTCGGATACCGTCAAGGCATGATTCGCGTCTTCCTCCTCGACGATCATGAAGTCGTCCGCCGGGGCGTGGCCGCCCTGCTCGAGTCCGAGGACGACATCGAGGTCATCGGCGAGGCGGGCACCGCGGAGTCGGCCGTCGCCCGCATCACGGCGCTGGAGCCCGACGTGGCGGTCCTCGACGTACGGCTGCCCGACGGCAACGGCGTCGACGTGTGCCGCGAGGTCCGCTCCCGCCTGCCCCGGCTGGCCTGCCTGATGCTGACGTCGTTCGCCGACGACGACGCCCTGTTCGACGCGGTGATGGCCGGGGCCGCCGGCTACGTGCTCAAGCAGATCCACGGCTCCGACCTGGTCGGCGCGGTCCGCACGGTCGCCTCGGGCCAGTCGCTGCTCGACCCGCAGACCACCGCCGCCATGCTGCAGCGCCTGCGCGACCAGAGCGCCAGGAAGGACCCGCTGGCGGCGCTGACCGAACAGGAACGCCACATCCTCGACCTGATCGGCGAGGGCCTGACCAACCGCCAGATCGGCGAACGGCTCTTCCTGGCCGAGAAGACGGTCAAGAACTACGTCTCCAACCTGCTGTCCAAGCTCAACATGCAGCGCCGCACCCAGGCCGCGGCCCTGGCCGCCCGCCTGCGCGCCGACCGCCACAGCTGACCCGGACTACAACGAACGCCTGGACGCTGCCCGGGAGCGGCTCCTGCGCACTCTTGGGGACCTGGGCCGGCCCGTCGAGGAATCGTAGCGACCCGGAAGAACGCCCGCCGGCGTCGCCCTGCCGGCAGGCCCGGTCAAAACCGCACTAGCGGGCGACGAGGTCGGCGAGGGTGGTCTGGCTCAGGAGGCGGTCCTGGTGGGCGCGGAGTTCGGCCCAGATGCCGGCCAGCGGCGCCGCCGCCTTCGGTAAGGGCCGGCCGACCGGCTCCATGCCCTCGGTGACGCGGATGACGTCGGCGAGGGCGATCTCCGCGGCCGGGCGGGCGAGCCAGTAACCGCCGTCGGGCCCGCGCTGGCTCTGGATGAGGCCGGCCCGGCGCAGCTGCAGCAGGATGTTGTCGCAGAAGCGGCGGGGGATGTCCTGGGAGACGGCGATCTGCTCGGCGTGCAGGGGGCCGCCGGCGGCGGCCAGCGCGAGCATGGCACCGAGGGCGTACTGCGTTCGGGCGGAGATTCTCATAGGCGTGGGAGCGCCGTGACCCGGCTCCCGAGCGGAGGCCGGGCCCGGCGCGTACGGCCTCACGCGGAGGCCTGCTCCTCCTCACCGGCTCGGGTGCGCAGCTCGCTCTCGACCGCTTCGACCGACTCGCGCTCCTTGTCGCGCCGGTACTCGCGGACGGAGTAGACGACGGCGGCGACCCACAGGACGGCGATGACGAGGTAGGCCGCCGCCTGGACACCGCTGGAGGCATCGATCCAGTCACTGCGCAGCAGCGTGCGCACGTTGGTGAGGATGATCAGGCCGCCGACGGCCGAGCCGAGGATGCGCGGCGGGATGTGCCGCACCAGCCAGGCCGCGATCGGCGCGGCGATCACGCCGCCGACCAGCAGGACGGCGACCCAGGCGAAGTCGATGTTCTCCGAGCCGATGCCGACGAAGAAGCCGATGCTGGCCGCGATCGCGATGAGGAACTCGCTGGCGTCGATGGAGCCGATCACCTTGCGCGGCGCCAGCCGGCCGCTGGCCAGGATCGCGGGGGTGCCGACCGGGCCCCAGCCGCCACCGCCGGTGGCGTCCACGAAGCCGGCCACCACGCCGAGCGGGGCCAGGAACCGCTTGCGCAGCGGCTTGCCCAGGTTGCCGCGCGGCAGCCCGAACGCGGTGAACCGGACCAGGATGTAGGCCCCGAGCGCCAGCAGGATCAGCGACATGATCGGCGCGGCCACCTCGGTGGACAGGCTGGACAGGAACGTGGCGCCGGCGAAGGCGCCTACCGCGCCGGGGATGCCGATCTTGGCGACGACCTTCCAGTCCACGTTGCCGAAGCGCCAGTGGGAGATGCCCGAGGCGAGCGTGGTGCCGATCTCGGCCAGGTGGACGGTGGCCGACGCGGCGGCCGCGTTGGTGCCGACGGCCAGCAGCAGGGTGCTTGAGGTGACGCCGTAGGCCATGCCCAGGCTGCCGTCGACGAGCTGGGCGACGAAGCCGACCAGCCCCAGGAGGATGAGCGCCCGCACAATCTCGCCTTTCTCTACTTTATAAGTAGGGATAATCATTTATGAAGGAAAGGCGTTCGTCAAGTGGGCTTCTCGGCGGGCACGGCCGGCCGGGCATGGGGCGGGGCCCGGGCGGCAGGATGCCCGGGCCCCGTCACTCATTCTGCGCGCAGGTCAGCAGCGTGGCGCGACCGCGTCGATCCTGCCGCCGAAGTCGTTGTCGTAGACCCTGCGGTAGTCGCCGTTGCGGACCACGCGTGTCTCTTTCTGGGAGCCTGGGCGGATCCAGTTGATGAAGCAGCCGGCCGCCTCGGCCCGGAAGGAGCCCACGTTGTCGTGCAGGGCCGGGGGCACGTCCACGTAGCCGTTGCCCGGATTCCAGCACCAGGACGCGCCCTTGTAGTCGCGCTGGCTCCACATGCAGATGTCACCGGCGCGCGCGGCGGCCGAGGCCGGGGCGGCGAAGGTGAGCATGGCGAGGGCCGTGGCGCCCGCGGCGGCGGCGATGCGCATACCGTTCATGACTGTCTTCTCCTCGTTGTCGTGCCGGCTGGGGGCTCCAGCCCGGCTCGGTCACATGATGGAGCAGAGCGAACACGGAGCGCCTCCATCGCCGCGATACAAGATCGAGGACCCGAGGTCGCGGAGAAGTGGCGGCAGCGCCACATCCTGCGGAAACACGGGCGCCGGGCGAATGCACAACGTCACCATGGGTAACGTTATGCGATCACCGCAGGCAGGAAGCCTAGAGGGGGCAGAGCGGTTCCTCCCACGAAAGGCGCTCCATGTCCCGATTCGTGCTCCTCCCCGTCGTCGCGGCCGCGTTCCTGCTCGCCGCCGCCGCCCCCGCGCGGGCCGTCATCGAGCCCGCCGCGCTCACCCACTGCCTGTCCGGCGTCACCGACATCGACCTGCGCGTCGACCCGAGCGCGAGCGCCGTGCCCGAGCTCTCTCCCCTGCGCTGCCTCATGCCGTGAGCGGCTTCGCCGGCGGCCCGGCCCGCCGGCGGAACGCCCAAGAGCGGGCCAAGATGTCGTCAGTTCTTTGTCATAACCGGCCACGTCGATCTCGCGGCACGCATACACCCGCCCCTTTCGCGGCATGAGCCATACCTCTGCGGCCAGGGACGGCCGGAGCCGGAACGCGAGAGCGAGGACGAGGATGATCGAGGTGATCGGGGCCGGATTGCCCCGCACCGGCACCCTGTCACTCAAGGCCGCGCTGGAGCGGCTCGGATTCGGCCCGTGCTACCACATGTTCGAGCTCTACGACCATCTGGAGCTCATCGACCGCTGGCTCCCCGGCGTGCCGGAGACCCGGGAGGGCTGGGAGCGGCTGTTCGCCGGCTACCGGTCGTGCGTGGACTGGCCGGCCAGCTTCTTCTGGCGCCCGCTGGCCGAGGCGTTCCCGGAGGCCAGGGTGATCCTCACCGTCCGCGACCCGCGCAGCTGGTACGACAGCTTCCGCGGCATGATCAGGCTGCGCGTCGCGTCCATGGCCCAGGAGGCCCCGTCGCCGGAGGAGCTGGAGTTCCGCACGCGGTTCGCGCGCATCCAGCCGCTGCTGCGGCGCATCGCCGAGGAGACGTTCGGCGCGGGCGGGTTCCCGTACCGGATGCCCGCCCCGCAGCAGGCCGTCAGGGCCTTCGAGCGGCACGTCACGACGGTCGAGGAGTCCCTGCCGCCCGACCGGCTGCTGGTGTTCGACGTGCGCGAGGGGTGGGAGCCGCTCTGCTCCTTCCTGGGGGCGGCCGTGCCCGAGGGCGAGCCGTTCCCCCGGCTGAACGACCTCGACGCCGTCAAGGAGAGGTTCGCCGCGCTCAAGACCAGCCTGTAAGAAGCGTGCACCACGGGGGTAGATCGCATGGTGCGGGTTCATCGGCCCATGTCCGAAACCGGTTTCGGCGGGATCGCCGATCTCCTGCTGGGGGCCGCGGCGCTCGCGCCCGCGGAGCGCGGCGTCCGTCACGTGGACGACGACGGCTCCGTCCGTGCCCAGCCGTACGCCGAGCTGCTCGACCTGGCCTGCCGGCTGCTGGGCGGGCTGCGCCGGCGGGGTCTCGCGCCGGGGTCGCAGGTCGCCCTGGTGCTGGAGCGGCCGCGCGACATCATCCCGGCCTTCTGGGCGTGCGTGCTCGGCGGGTACGTGCCCTGCCCGATGGCGCCGCTGCCCGGCGACCCCGGCCGGTGGGCGGCGCGGCTGCGGCACGCCGGCGAGCTGCTCGGCGACCCGCTGACCGTCACGGACGCCGACACCGCGCCCGCCCTGCCGCCGCTGCCCCGCCGGCGGGTCGCGCTCGTGGAGGAGCTGGGCGCGGGCGCCCCTGAGCCGGCCCGCCCGCAGGCGTCCCGGGACGGCGTCGCGCTGATCATGCTGACGTCGGGCTCGTCGGGCGCGAGCAAGGCCGTCCCGCTCACGCACGGCAACCTGCTGGCGTCGATGGCGGCCAAGGCCGAACGGCTCGGCTGCCACGGCGGCGACGTCATGATGAACTGGATCGCCTTCGACCACATCGCCGCGTTCGAGGGCCACCTGCTGCCGATGCTCGTCGGCGCCGAGCAGGTCCAGGCGCGGCCGCAGTACGTCCTGGAGGATCCGGCGCGGTTCCTGCGTCTGGCCTCCGGCCACCGGGTGAGCGTGACGTTCGCGCCCAACTTCCTGTTCGGCGAGATCGACAAGCTGCCGCCCGAGCCCGGGCTCGACCTGTCGGCGCTGCGGCACATCCTGTCGGGCGGCGAGGCGGTGGTGCGCGCCACCGCCCGCCGTTTCCTCGCCGCGCTGGCGCCGTACGGGCTGCGGGAGACGGCGATCGTGCCGGCGTTCGGGATGACGGAGACCTGCGCGGGCAGCGTGCTGAACCTGCGCTTCCCCGACGACGGCGAGGAGCACGAGTTCGCCGCGCTCGGCGACCCCGTGCGCGGGCTGGACCTGCGGATCGCCGAGGACGGCCGGCCCGTCCCCGACGGGACGGAGGGCGAGCTGCAGGTGCGCGGCCCCATGGTGTTCCGCGGCTACCACCGCGACCCGGCCGCGACCGCCGCGGCGTTCACCGGCGACGGGTGGTTCCGCACCGGGGACCGCGGCGTGCTCACCGGCGCCGGGCTGCGCCTGGTGGGACGGGACAAGGACAGCGTCATCGTCAACGGCGTCAACTACTTCGCCCAGGAGGCCGAGGCGGCCCTGGACACGCTGCCGGAGGTGGCGAGCTCGTGCGTCGCCGCCTTCCCGACCCGGCCGCCCGGCGGCGACACCGAGCTGCTGGCGGTGGCGTTCACGCCGTCGATGCCGCTGTCGGACGAGGCGGGGGTGCGGCGGGCGCTGGTGGCGGTCCGCACCGCCGTGGCGCGGCTGTGGGGCTTCCGCCCCGGGCTGATCCTGCCGCTGCCGGCCTCCGAGCTGCCGAAGACGAGCCTGGGGAAGATCCAGCGGGCGCTGCTGCGCCGCAGGCTGGAGTCAGGCCAGTTCGACGAGCGGCTCCGGTGGGCGGCGGCGCTGAGCGGCCGGCGGCGCGGCGACCGCGTTCCGCCGCGCACGGACGCCGAACGGGAGGTCGCCGCGATCTACGCCGACCTCTTCGCGCTGCCCCGTGACGAGGTCGGCGCCTCGGCGAGCTTCCTGGAGCTGGGCGGGACGTCACTGGACGTGCTGCGGCTGAAGCAGTGCCTGGAGCGCGCCTTTCCCGAGGCCGGGCTGCCGGTCGCGGCGATCCTGCGGGCGCCCGCCGTGCGCGACCTGGCCGCGCTGCTCGACCCCGCCGCGCGGGCGGCCGGGCAGGCGTACGACCCGGTGGTGCCGCTGCAGCCGGGCGGGGAGCGGACGCCGCTGTTCTGCGTGCACCCGGGGGTCGGCGAGGTGCTGGTGTTCGTCAACCTGGCCGGGTACTTCGCCGGGGAGCGGCCCTTCTACGCCCTGCGTGCGCGCGGCTTCGGCCCGGGAGAGCCGCCGTTCGGCAGTTTCGGGGAGATGGTCTCCTGCTACGTGGAGGCGATCCGGCGCCGCCGGCCGCACGGGCCGTACGCGGTCGCGGGCTACTCCTACGGCGGGGCCGTGGCGTTCGAGGTCGCCAAGGCGCTGGAGGCGCTCGGCGAGCGGGTGGACTTCGTCGGCATCCTCAACCTGCCGCCGTACATCAGCGCGCGCATGCGGGAGATCGACTTCACCGAGGGGGCGCTGCACCTGGCGCTCTTCCTCGACCTGATCGGGCCGCAACAGGCGGAGGAGCTGGCCGGGCCGCTGCGCGCCCTGCCGCCGGAGCGGCAGATCGACCGCATCATGGCGATCGCCTCGCGGCGCCGCCTGGCCCAGCTCGACCTCGACCGCGACGGGTTCGCCTCCTGGGTCGGCCTCGCCCAGTCGCTGGTCGGCGCGGGCCGTTCGTACGAGCCCAGCGGCACCGTCGAGTCCGTCACCGTCTTCTACGCCCGCCCGCTGCGCGGCACCAAGCAGGAGTGGCTCGACCACGAGCTGCGCAGGTGGGACGACTTCACCCGCGGCGAGAACCGCTACGTCGAGGTCCCCGGCGAGCACTACACCCTCATGAACGCCGACCACGTCGGCGTCTTCCAGCACATCCTGCGCCGCGAACTGGACCGGGCCCTGGACGGCCGGTGAGCGTTCAGCGACCGGCCAGGGCCCGGCCGTCGGCCGCCTCGCCGGGCCGGAGCTCGACGACGTGGAACAGGCCCACCACGTATCTACCGGGGGGTCAGACGGCCAGGCTGGAGCTGCGGACGACGAGCTCGGTGGCGAGCTCGATGTGGCGGGACTCGACGGTCTCACCGGCGGCCAGGCGCAGCGCCGTGCGCAGGGCGACGATGCCCATCTCGCGCAGCGGCTGGCGGACGGTCGTCAACGGCGGCGAGGTCATGGTGGCGATCTCGGTGTCGTCGAAGCCGACCACGCTGAGGTCGTCGGGGACGCGCAGGCCGCGCTCCCTGGCCACCTGGATGAGCGCGAGCGCGATCTCGTCGCTGGCGGCGAAGACGGCCGTCGGCCGGGGCTCGACGTCGAGCAGGCGGGCGCCCTCCCGCAGCCCGTCGGGGTAGCAGAAGCCCGCGGAGCGTACGTATCCGGGCAGCACGGGCACGCCCGCGTTCTCCATGGCGGCGCGGTAGCCGTGCACGCGCGCCTGGCTGCTGGCGGCGTCGGCCGGGCCGCCGAGGCAGGCGATGCGGCGGTGACCGAGGGCCAGCAGGTGGTCGGTGGCGGTGATGCCGCCGGCGAAGTTGGTGGCGCCGATGCTGGTCACGGGCGCGGGCGGCGGGTTGATCGGGTTGACGACGACCACCGGCAGGCCGGCCCGGGTCAGGGAGGCGAGCTGGCGCCGGTTCGCCTCGTCGGTGAGCAGGATCATGGCCTGCCAGCCGCCGGCGGTCAGGCCGTGCGCCCACGCGTCGCCGGAGGGCGGCTCGCCCTTGACGTTGGTGATGACGACCGGCACGCCCGCCTCCGCCCCGGCCTCGAGCGTGCCCTTGATGATCTCGGTGGAGTACGCGCACAGGTCGCCGCTCACCTGCAGCTCCACCATGGCGGGCGACCGGTGGGCCGGCCGGCCCGCGTATCCGTGCTCGACCAGCAGCGACTGCACCCGCCGCCGGGTGTCCGGGGCGACGTCGCTGCGGCCGTTGAGCACCTTGGACACGGTGGCCACGGACACCCCGGCGGAGGCCGCCACGGTGGCCAGGGTGGGCCGCCTGCGACTGCTCTGCATCGATCTCCTCCCCAACACCCCGGCCTCTACCTTAAAGGTCGCGGAGGTACGGCGTCAGACGCGCGTACGAGCCATGAGGAGGGCGATGTCGTCCTCGGCCGGCCGGCCGCCCACCATGGCGTCGACCACCGCGGCGCACAGCCGGTCGAGCGACAGCGCGTACCGGCCGAGCACGGCGCCGAGGCGTTCCATGCCCGCGTCGAGGTCGGACTCGCGGGTCTCGATGAGGCCGTCGGTGTAGAGGGCGAGCACGCTGCCCGCGGCCAGCTCCAGCTCGACCGACTGGTAGCCGCCGAAGCCGACGCCGATCGGGGTGCCGCTGGGCAGCCGGACGAAGTCGACCTCGCCGGAGGGGTGCACGATCGCGGGCGGCGGGTGCCCGGCGGCGGCCATGGTGCAGCGCCGCGTGGCCGGGTCGTAGACGGCGTACACGCAGGTGGCGCCGGTCGCGTTGGCCGGCAGGCCGTCGGCGCCGGCGTCCTCCTCCGACAGGCGCACGACGAGGTCGTCGAGGTGGGCGAGCACCTCGTCGGGCGGCAGGCCGACGTAGGACAGGGTGCGGACGGCGGTGCGCAGGCGTCCCATGGTGGCGGCGGCGTTGATGCCGTGGCCGGTCACGTCGCCGACGACGAGGGCCACCCGGCCGCCGGCCAGCGGGATCGTGTCGAACCAGTCGCCGCCGACGCCGTCGCGGGTGCCGGACGGCAGGTAGTGCGAGGCCACTTCCAGGGCGTCGCCGGCCTGGAGGTTGCGGGGCAGCAGGTTGTGCTGCAGCGCGAGGGCGGCGGCGCGCTCGCGCGTGTACTGGCGCGCGTTGTCCAGGCTGAGCGCGGCGCGGGCGGCGAGCTCCTCGGCGACGACCACGTCGTCGGGGGTGAAGGCCGCCGGGTTGTCGTGGCGGGCCAGCACGGTGACGCCGAGGATGTCCCCGCGGGCCTTCAGGGGCACGACGATGAAACTGTGCATGCGCGACTCCCTGACCGCCTTGGCCCGCGCCGGGTCCTGGTCGAGCCAGGAGCCGGGCGGGGGGTCGAACACCGGCTCGAAGTGCGTCCTGCCGCCGGCCAGCGCCAGGGCGAACGGCGAGGACTCGGGGACGAAGACGGTCTCCCCGATCGCGTAGACGGACTCGGGCACGCCCTCGCGGACCGAGGCCACGCCCGCCCGGCGGAACACGGGCGCGCCGGACTCCGTGCCCAGCAGGCGCTGCGCCGCCTCCTCGTCGGCCAGGACCGCCTCGGCGAGGTCGACGGTGACGAAGTCGGCGAGCACCGGCACCGCCAGGTCGGCCAGCTCCTGGGCGGTCTCGATGATGTCGAGCGTGGTGCCGATGCGGACGCTGGCCTCGCGGATGAGGGCGAGCTGGTCGCGGGCCATGCTGTTGGTGATGTCGAGGGCCAGCGAGCACACGCCGAGCGGGCGGCCGTCCAGCCCCTCGATGCGAAAGAGCGAGGTCGACAGGGTGCGCTCCTCGCTGCCGTCGGGCGCCCGCCACCGGGCCTCGCGGTCGATCATGGGCGTGCCGTCGGTGAGGACCTTGCGCATGGCGTGGCGGGCCGCCTCGACGTCCACGCCGGGCAGCGGCTCCTCCAGCGAGGCGCCGACCCGGTAGTGCGGGAAGACGCGCCGCAGGCCCTGCGCCGCCTCGTTCAGCCAGACGACCCGCAGGTCGCGGTCCCAGATGGCCATCGCCACCGGGAAGTGGCTGACGAGCGCCTCCAGCACCGAGCTCCCGCGGTGGACGCCGTCGCCGGCCACCGGCGTCGGCCGCAGGATCCAGCCGGGCCGCCTGGCCGAGCAGAGGAAACGGGCGGCCTCGATGTGCACGACGAGCTTGCCGCCGTCGCGGTGGCGCATCTCGGCCACGCCCGACCAGCGGTCCTCGCCGCCGAAGCGCCGCAGCCACGTCCGCATCGCGGCCATGCCGTCGCCGGGCAGCAGGATCGCGCTGGGCCGGTGGAGGGTCTCCGCGGCGCGGTAGCCGAAGAGCTCCTCGGCGAACGGCGTCCAGCCGATGATGGTGCCGTCGGCGTCGATCACGAAGATCGCCGGGAACGTCTCTCCTATCACCCCGCCTGGAACGCGGCCGGACGCGGCCACGCTCAAGACCCGCTCCAGGGCCGGGCGCCGCGCTCGACAGGATCCATGCGGACTATCCGAGCGCCTGGTCGAGGTTGAAGGCGGCGCTGATCAGGGCGAGGTGGGTGATGGCCTGCGGGAAGTTGCCGAGCTGCTCCCCGGTGTGGCCGATCTCCTCGGCGTACAGGCCGAGGTGGTTGGCGTAGGTGAGCATCTTCTCGAAGGCCAGGCGGGCCTCGTCGAGGCGGCCCGCGCGCGACAGCGCCTCGACGTACCAGAAGGAGCAGATCGAGAACGTGCCCTCGGGGCCCTGCAGCCCGTCGGGGCTGACCTCGGGGTCGTAGCGGTAGACCAGCGAGTCGGAGACCAGGCCGTCGCCGAGCGCGTCCAGGGTGGACAGCCACTTCGGGTCGGTCGGCGAGACGAACTTCGCCAGCGGCATCATGAGCAGCGAGGCGTCCAGGACCTCGTCGGCGAAGTGCTGGACGAACGCCTGCAGCCCGTCGGACCAGCCCTGCCGCATGATGACGCGGTAGATCGCGTCGCGCGCGCGCCGCCAGCGCGGGATGTCGGCGGGCAGGCCGCGCTGGGCGGCCATCCGCATGGCCCGCTCGATCGCGACCCAGCACATCAGCCGCGAGTAGACGAAGTCCTTTCGCCCGCCGCGGGTCTCCCAGATGCCCTCGTCGGGCTGGTCCCAGTTGTCGCAGACCCAGTTGACCAGGGTGCAGACCTCGTCCCAGCGGTCGCTCGAGATCGGCCGGCCCCACTTGTTGTAGAGGTAGATCGAGTCGATGAGGGCTCCGTAGATGTCGAGCTGGAGCTGGTCGGCGGCGGCGTTGCCGATGCGCACGGGCGCCGACTTGCGGTAGCCCTCCAGGTGGGTGAGCTCCTGCTCGGGCAGGTCGCTGCGGCCGTCGATGCCGTACATGATCTGCAGGGGCGGGGTCGGGTCGCCCGGGCAGCAGTCGATCGAGACGTGCTCCGACAGGAAGCCCATGAACGCCTCGGCCTCGTCGGTGAAGCCGAGCCTGAGCAGGGCGTAGACGCAGAAGGCGGCGTCGCGCACCCACACGTACCGGTAGTCCCAGTTGCGCTCGCCGCCGAGCCGCTCGGGGAGGCTGGTCGTGGGCGCGGCGACGATGCCGCCGGTCGGGGCGTACGTGAGCAGCTTCAGCGTCAGGGCGGAACGGTGCACGACCTCGCGCCAGCGGCCCCGGTAGCGGGAGTGCGACAGCCATTTGCGCCAGAACCGCACCGTGGCGACGAACTCCGCCTCGGCCTCCTCGATCGGGCAACCGCGCGGCTCGACGCCGGGGGCGAGCCGGTCGAGGGCGAACACGGCGTGCTCGCCCTCGCGCAGCTGGAAGTGGCTCCAGGCGTCCTGCCCGTCGGTGTCGAGCGGCACGCTGGCGAACAGCGCGAGGTCGATGGACGGCGAGGAGAACGTGATCCGGGAGCCGTTCTGGTGCGCGGTGTGGGGCTGGCGGGCGTAGTCGAAGCGGGGGGCGATCCTGGCGCGGAACGGGATCGAGCCGCGCACGCACGCGACCCGGCGGATCAGCCGGTGCCGGTCGACCTCGTGGGGGTTCTCCGCGATCGGCATGAAGTCCTGGATCTCGCCCACGCCGTCGCCGGCGAAGAAGCGGGTGATGAGGACGTTGGTGTCGGGGAAGTAGAACTGCTTCGTGGTCGCCGGGATGTCGGCGCACAGGTCGAACGACCCGCCCCGGCCGGCGTCGAGGAGCGAGCCGAACACGCTGGGCGCGTCGAACCTGGGGCAGCAGTACCAGTCGATGGTGCCGTTGGTGCCCACGAGCGCGACCGTGCGCAGGTCGCCGATCATGCCGTGCTCGCCGATCGGCAGGTATCGGCCGTCACCGGGCTCGTCGCGCGTCCCATTTGTCCGCATGTACATAAATTAGGCAGTTCAACGGACACTCCATGTCAGCTCCGCGTCAAGGAGCAGCAGATCTTCGTAGATCCCGCCGTGAGCCTTCCGGGCCGATTTGACCTGGAGTGCGCTCCAGGAGAGAGGCTGGGCGGTATGCACAACGCCATGAGAACGCGCGCCATCGGAGAGCGCCAGGTCGGGGTCATCGGGTTGGGCGCCATGCCCATGTCGGTGGCCGGGCACATGCCCGACGAGGACCAGTCGATCCGTACCCTTCTCGCGGCCCTGGACGCGGGCGTCACGCTCATCGACACCGCGGACGCCTACACGCCCTCGCACACCGACGTCGGGCACAACGAGCGCCTGGTCGCCCGTGCCCTGTCGCTGTGGGGCGGCGACGCCGGCTCGGTGCTGGTGGCGACCAAGGGCGGCCACACCCGCACGCCCGAGGGCTGGGGCCGGGACGGCAGCCTCGACTACCTGAGGAAGGCCTGCGACCGCTCGCTCAAAGCGCTCGGGGTGGACAGCATCGGCCTCTACCAGCACCACCGGCCCGACCCGAACGTGCCGTACGAGGAGACCATGGGGGCGCTGAAGGAGCTGCACGACGCCGGCAAGATCCAGATGGCCGGCATCTCGAACGCGAACCCCGAGCAGATCAGGCTCGCCCACGCGATCCTCGGCGACCGCCTGGTGAGCGTCCAGAACGAGTACTCCCCGCGCTTCCGCAGCAGCGAGCCCGAGATCGACGTGTGCGAGGAGCTCGGCCTGGCGTTCCTGCCTTGGTCGCCGCTCGGCGGCATCGGGCGCGCCGGGGAGACGACCGGTCGCAACGCCGTCTTCGCCGAGATCGCCGAGGCACGCGGCGTCTCGCCGTACCAGGTCTGCCTGGCGTGGGAGCTGGCGCGCAGCCCCGTGGTCATCCCGATCCCGGGCGCGAGCCGGCCGGAGAGCATCCTCGACTCCGTCCGCGCCGCGGACCTGGAGCTGACCGAGGAGGAGCTGGCCCGGCTCAACGGCTGACCGCCGGGGGGCTTGAGGCATGCTCGGGGTAAAGGACAAGGCGACAATTGTCCTAGACTCCGACAAATGTCCCAAGCCCCCGCCCGGCTGGCCTGGCTGGACGCCCTGCGGGGGCCGGCAGCGCTGGCCGTCACCCTGCACCACGCGGGCTGGACGTTCGTGCCCGGCCTCTGGGCGGCGGTGGACGGCCGTGTCGACGTCGGCACGTGTGGCGTCTTCGTGTTCTTCCTGGTCAGCGGCTATATCATCCCGGCCTCGCTGGAACGGCGCGGCGACCTGAGCGCGTTCTGGACCGGACGCGCCTTCCGCCTGCTGCCCCTGCTGCTGGCCGCCTTCGCGCTGGCGCTCGCGCTCGCCGGGACGGGCGGGCCGCCCCTGCCGCCGGGGCTGGCCGACCGGCCGCTGCCGGTGGTCGTGCTCGGCAACCTGACGATGCTGCAGGAGCTGCTCAACCTGCCCGCCGTCATCAACGTCACCTGGACGTTGTCGTACGAGATGGCGTTCTACCTGATGTGCGTGGCGTTGTTCGCCGTGCGGCAGGGGCATCGCTCGGCCGGGATCGCCGGCGGGCTCGCGGTGGCGGCCGTGCCGCTGGGCCTGCTGCTGCCCGGGGCCACGATCGGCGGCGGCGCCGACGTGGCCGCCGTGCTGCTCGGCCTCGCCGTCCCCGCCGCCGTCGCGGTGACCGTGCTCGGCCGGGGGCGGGTGCGGACGGCCGCGGCGGTGGCCGGCGGGGTGCTCGGGCTGGCACTGGTGGTGCTGGGCAGCCGGGGCGGCACCTGGCAGGGCGTGATCATCCTGGCCACGATGTTCGCCGGCACCGCGGTGTACCGGGCCGAACGCGGCCAGATCCCGCCGCGGGCCGCCGTGCTCGCGGTCGCGGCGGTGCTGGCCTGCGGGCTCCCGGCCAAGGACGACCCCGGCTGGGCGCCCGCGCTGGCGCTGGCGTTCGGTGTGTTCGCGGCGGCGTTCGCACTGCGCGGGCGGGCGTTCCCGCGCCGGCTGGCCTGGCTGGGCACGATCAGCTTCTCGCTCTATCTGCTCCACCCGCTCGTGCTGCACGTCGCCCCGAACCTGGCCGTGTTCTACCTGGTCCTGATCCCGCTGAGCGCGGCGACGTACCACCTGATCGAGACGCCGGGGCGGCGGCTCGGCCGCTCCCTCATCCGGCGCACCGGTCCGCGGCCTCCCGGATGACGGCGAGAGCCTCGCGGACGCGGTCGGCGTGGGTGCGGAAGCTCAGCACGCACAGGCGCAGGAAGAACCGCCCGCCGATGGTCGTGCTGCTCAGGAAGACCCGACGGCTGTCGTTGACGGCGGCGAGCAGCCGCCGGTTGGGCTCGTCGCCGCCGCGCAGCCGGAAGACGATCACCGTCAGGTCCGGCGCCCAGGGCGTCTCGAAGCGCGGGTCGCCGGCCAGCTCCGCGTAGGCGTGCGCGGCCAGGTCGAGCTTCTCGTCCAGCTCCCGCTCGAAGGCCCGTACGCCGTGCAGGTGCAGCGGCAGCCACAGGCGCAGGCCACGGAACTCGCGGGTCAGCTCGATGCCGAGGTTGCCGTAGTCGGGCAGGTCGTCCATCCGGCCGATGTCCTGCAGGTACTGGCCGTCGGCGGCGTGCGCCTCGCGCAGCAGGGCGGGGTCGCGCACGAGCAGCAGGCCGGTCCCGTACGGCAGGAAGAGGCTCTTGTGCGGGTCGAGCGCGAGCGAGTCGGCCTCCTCGACGCCGGCGAGCGCGGCGCGGCCTCGTCGCGTCAGCTGGAACCCGCCTCCGTACGCCGCGTCGACGTGGAACCACAGCCCCTCCCGCCGGGCGAGCCCCGCCAGCTCGGGCAGCGGGTCGATCGTCCCGGTGTCGGTGGTGCCCGCCGTTCCCACCAGCAGGAACGGGCGCAGCCCCGCCGCCCGGTCGGCGGCGATCATCTCGGCGGCGGCGGCCACGTCCATGCGCAGGTGGCCGGTCGCGGGGACCGTGCGGACGCGGCTCGCGGGCAGCCCGGCGACGCGGGCGGCCTTGGCGACGCAGTAGTGCGTGTGCTCGGTGACGTACAGGGTGCCGCCGGCGATGTCCTCGCCGAGCCGGTGCTGCCGCGCGGCCAGCACCGCCGACAGGGTGGCCGGCGACGCGCCGGTGGTCACCAGCCCGCCCGCGCCGGCCGGCAGCCCGAACAGGTCGCAGAACCAGGTCAGCACCCCCTGCTCCATCGCGACCAGCGCGGGCGCCGTCTGCGCCACGCCGGTGTAGCGGTTGGCGGCCTGGGCCAGCATCTCGGCGAGCGCCGCCGAGACCAGCCCGCCCGCCGGGAAGTACGCGAGATAGCCGGGGCCCGCGGTGTTCACTCCCTGGCCCGCGGCCTCGCGGAAGGTCTCCAGCAGCGCGCCGAAGTCGCCGGGCCCGCCGGCGGGCGGACGGCGGACCAGGGCGGACAACTCCGCCGCGCGGTCGTAGTCGCTGGCCGGGGCGGAGCCGAGCTCCGCCAGCCAGCCGGCCAGGAACTCCACGGCCTCCCGGCCGAGCTTCTCGATGGCGGTCCGGTCGAGGTCGAGGGGATTTGCACCGATCGTCATCCCGGCAGCGTAAGGATCTCTCCGTCGTGTCGCCATGGGCGGCGGGGGTAGGGGCCGGGCCATGTCCGAGCTGCTGACCGGAGACTTCTACGCGTTCGAGAGCCTGCTCCCCGACGACGAGCGGGCCGTTCTGCTGCGGGTGCGGGAGTTCCTGCGGGAGAAGGTCGTCCCCATCGCCAACGAGTGCTGGATGCGTGCCGAGTTCCCGCTCGACCTGGTCAAGGGGTACGCCGAGCTGGGCATCGCCGGCCTGTCCTACCCCGAGTGCCCCGGACCCAGGCCGAGCGGCCTGCTCAGCGGCTTCCTGGCGCTGGAGATGGCGCACGCCGACCCGTCGATGGCGACCTTCTTCGGCGTGCACACCGGCCTGGCCATGGGCAGCATCGCCGCGTGCGGCTCGGCCGAGCAGCGCCGGCGGTGGCTGCCGGAGATGAGCAGGATGGAGAAGATCGGCGCGTTCGCGCTGACGGAGCCGACCGGCGGCTCGGACGTGGCGGGCGGCCTGCGCACCTCCGCCCGGCGCGAGGGCGGCACGTGGGTGCTCGACGGGTCGAAGCGGTGGATCGGCAACGGCACGTTCGCCGACCTCGTCGTCGTCTGGGCGCGCGACGCCGAGGACGGGAAGGTCAAGGGCTTCGTGGTGGAGCAGGGCACGCCCGGCTTCACCGCCACGAAGATCGAGAACAAGATGGCGCTGCGCACCGTGCAGAACGCGGACATCACGCTGAGCGGCTGCCGCGTCCCCGAGGGGAACCGGCTGCAGGAGGCCCGTTCCTTCCGCGACACGGCGCGGATCCTGCGCAGGACCCGCAGCGGCGTCGCCTGGCAGGCCGTCGGGGTCATGCTGGCCGCCTACGAGATCGCGCTGCGTTACTCCAAGGAGCGCGAGCAGTTCGGCCGGCCCATCGCCAAGTTCCAGCTCGTGCAGGATTTGCTGGTCAGGATGCTCGGCAACGCCACCGCCTGCCTCGGCATGGTGGTGCGCCTGGCCCAGCTCCAGGACGAGGGCGTCTTCCACGACGAGCACTCGGCGCTGGCCAAGGCGTACTGCACCACGCAGATGCGCCAGGTCGTCGGCTGGGCGCGGGAACTGCTCGCGGGCAACGGCATCATCCTCGACTACGACATCGCCCGCTTCGTCGCCGACGCCGAGGCCATCTACTCCTACGAGGGCACCCGCGAGATCAACACGCTGATCGTCGGCCGGGCCGTCACCGGGATGGGCGCGTTCGTCACGTGACCTGCGCCGATGCGTGGGTAAGGAGCGGATAGGCCCACCCATGGGAGGGAACATGCGCTCCTCGATCTCTCTGGGCACCATCGGAGGCGTCCGCGTCGGGCTGAACGTCAGCGTGCTCGTCATCGTCGCGATCCTGGTGGTGGGCCTCGCCTTCGGGCGGTTCCCGGTGGTGTTCCCCGGCCATTCGATGGTCGTCTACGTGCTGGCCGGCCTGGTCTCCGCCGTGCTGTTCCTGCTGTCGCTGCTCGCTCACGAGCTCGCGCACGCCATGACGGCGCGCCGGCACGGCATCGAGGTGGCCGGCATCACGTTGTGGCTGCTCGGCGGGGTGGCGGAGCTGCGCGGCGAGCCGCGCTCGCCCGGCGCCGACCTGCGCATCGCGGTCGTGGGGCCGGTGGCGAGCCTGCTGTGCGGGGTGTTGTTCGGCGCGGTGGCGTGGCTCGTCGGCGCCCTGGCGGGGGCGCCGCTGGTGGCCGGGATCTTCGTCTACCTGGCCGCGGTGAACGTGCTGCTGGCCGTCTTCAACCTCATCCCCGCCGCCCCGCTGGACGGCGGGCGGGTGCTGCGCGCCGCCCTCTGGGCCCGCTGGCACGACCGCACGCGGGCCGCGATCACCGCCGCGCGGGCCGGCCGGATCTTCGGGTACGCGCTCATCGTCCTGGGCGTCCTCGAGGTGGTCACCGGCGTCGGGTTGCAGGGGCTGTGGCTCGCGCTGATCGGGTGGTTCCTGGTGAACGCCGCCAGCGCCGAGGAGCAGCACACCCAGCTCGGCACCGCCCTGTACGGGCTGCGGGTGGGCGACGTGATGTCCGGGCAGCCGGTCACCGCCCGTCCGGACGAGACCGTGGCCGGGCTGGTCGACCGGGTGGTGATGCGGCGGCGGTTGTCGACGTACCCGCTGGTGGACGACGGGGGCCGGTTCGCCGGGCTGGTGACGCTCAACCGCATCCGCGAGGTGGACCCGCGCGACCGCGAGGCCACGAGACTGCGTGATGTCGCCTGCCCGGCCGCCGAGGTGCCGCAGGCGCGGGCCGACGAGCCGCTGATGGACCTGCTGGAGCGGATGCGCGGCTCCGCCGACGGGCGGGCGGTGGTCCTGGCCCCGGACGGCGGCCTGATCGGGCTGCTGACGCCGAGCGACATCAGCCGGGTGGTCGCCACGGCCGGTCTGCGCGCCACGGACCCGATGGGCCCGCGCGGCGCCGACCTCACCATCCCCCGCCCGACCCCGCAC